>NZ_LEKH01000017.1 GCF_001029505.1 Rubrobacter aplysinae
CACGATGCCCGCCCCGAGCACGACCACCCTGCCGGGCCTCACGCCCGTGGCCCCGCCGAGCAGTACCCCGCGCCCGCCGGAGGGCCGCTGCAGATAGTGGGCCCCGATCTGGGGCACGAGCCGGCCCGCGATCTCGCTCATCGGGGTGAGCAGAGGCAGCCGGCCCCGCTCGTCCCGCACGCTCTCCATCGCAAAGGCCACGCATCCCGAGTCCAGCAGGGCCCGCGTGAGCCTCCGGTTCACCGCGAGCGAGAGGAAGGCAAAGATCATGAGCCCCGGCCTGAGATACCCGTACTCCTCCGGCACCGGGCCGTAAACTTTGGCTACCAGCTCGGCCTCGGCGTAGACCTCGGACGCCTCCGCCGCCATCCTGGCCCCGGCCTCCGCGTACTCCTCGTCGGGTATCGCCGCAAGATCCCCCGCGCCGGGCTCGACGAGCACCCGGTGCCCGGCCCGCGAGAGCTCGTTGACGGCGTGCGGCGTAAGCGCCACCCGGCTCTCGCCCGGCGTAAGCTCCTTGACCACCCCGATCCTCAAGCCACGGCCCCCAGAAATCTCACCGTTCTCTCGTACACTCCGCCGGTCATCCTACACCCACGCCGCGCCCACGCAATTCTTAACCGCTTCTCCCGGGCGCTTCTTCGGCACTTCTTCTATACACCTTATACACCTTATACACCTCACCCAAAGACTAACCGGATTGGTGGCCGTGATCTACCCCGAGCGCCCGCAGCATCTCCTTCCGCGCCCCCCGGCAACCGAGCGTGACATCCGCGCGCCCCGTGTCTTCCGCGTTTTCTCTATCTTCACCATCTTTTGCGCCTTCTGGAGTCGGACTCCACGACGGCCCGAAACGCACCCGCACACCGCCTCTCCACAACCGCAGGGCCAGTCCTTGTACCGCGCCGGGCTCGGGAGCGTAGGCCCGGGCCGGGCGCGCCACCCGCGTCCTGAGCGCCGCCTCCCGCACCCCGGCCACCGAGACGACGGTCCGCAGCAGCTCGTCCAGGGCGGCGGACAGATCCTCCTCGTCGAGACCGGCCAGCGTACCCCGCACCATCGTGACCTCCGAATCAGTGGACTCCCGCAGGGACGCCCGGACCTTCGAGTCATCCACGGCGGGTAGCAGTGGGAGCACGGCGACCCGGGTATCCCACCCGGGAGGCCACTCCAGGCTGGCCTCGAACTCGGCAACCCCGGCGTTGCGCGTCTGGATCACACCCGCCGGCTCGTCCTCCAACAACCCCACCACCAGTGGGCCCCGCGCGAGAACGCCGTGCAGCCTGAGCAAGTCGTCCCCCTTCGGCATGCGGTTCGGAAGGCGGGTATCGAGGAGGCTCACCTTACGTTTACCTGAATCTTTACCCGCATCTACCTGCGACGTGCAGGCGTGTAACCCGCTACCCCGCCTCGGTCTCTCTGGATTCTCTGGAGAGGACGGCCCGGGACTCGCGGCAGGCCCCGACGAAGCCCCGGAACAGCGGGTGGGGTGATAGCGGCCGGCTCTTGAACTCCGGGTGGAACTGGCAACCGATGTAGAACGGATGATCCTGGACCTCAGCGATCTCCACGAGCCGGCCGTCGGGCGAGGTCCCCGAGAAGGTCATGCCGGAGCCGGTGAGCCGCTCGCGGTAGAAGTTGTTCAGCTCGTAGCGGTGGCGGTGGCGCTCCTGGACCATCGTCTCGCCGTAGACGCGGGAGGCCAGGGTGCCGGGCGCTATCTGGCACGGATACGCCCCGAGGCGCATCGTGCCGCCGAGCTCCACCCCGACCTGATCCGCCATGATGTCTATCACCGGGTGCTCCGTCTCGGGGTCAAGCTCCGAGGAGTTCGCCCCGGCGAGGCCCGCGACGTGGCGGGCGTACTCGATCACCGCGATCTGCATCCCCAGGCACAGGCCGAGATAGGGAGTGCCACTCTCGCGGGCGTAGCGCGCCGCCTCCACCTTGCCCTCCGTACCCCGGTCCCCGAAGCCCGGCAGCACGAGCACCCCGTCCGCCTCCGAGAGCCGGTCGCGGGCGGCCCGGTAGTCGGTCAGCTCCTCGGAGTCCACCCAGTCCAGCTCGATCTTCGTACCGTGGGCTCCCCCGGCGTGACCCAGGGCCTCCACCACGGAAAGGTAGGCGTCCTGGAGCTTGATGTACTTCCCGATAACCGCGACCCGGACCGTCTCCTCCGCGCCCATGATCCTGTCCACCAGCCCTCGCCAGCTCCTGAGGTCCGCCCCCGGAGCGTCGAGGCCGAGCTTGTCGAGCACCAGATCGTCCAGCCGCGAGTCGTGCAGGGCGAGCGGGATGTCGTACAGGGTCGGGGAGTTCTCGGCCGGTATCACCGAGTCGAGCTCCGTGTCGCCGAAGAGCGCGATCTTCTTCCGCACGTCCTCCTCTATAGGGCGGTCGGCGCGACAGATGAGTACGTCCGGCGAGATACCGATCTCACGCAGCCGCTGGGTGGAGTGCTGGGTCGGCTTGCTCTTCAGCTCCCCGGCGGCCTCGATGTACGGCACGTAGGAGACGTGGACGTAGAGCACGTTCCTGCGCCCAACGTCGTTTCGGAACTGACGGATCGCCTCCAGAAACGGCAGGCTCTCGATGTCGCCGACGGTGCCGCCGATCTCGGTTATGACGATGTCGTTGTCCTGGCCGAGACGGCCTATGCGGTTCTTGATCTCGTTCGTTATGTGCGGGATCACCTGCACCGTCGCCCCGAGGTAATCCCCACGCCGCTCGCGGTTTATGACCTCCGAGTACACGCTGCCGGTCGTGACGTTGGACAGTCGCCCGAGGTTCTCGTCCAGAAAACGCTCGTAATGTCCGAGGTCGAGGTCGGTCTCGGCGCCGTCCTCCGTGACGTACACCTCGCCGTGCTGGTACGGGTTCATGGTGCCGGGGTCCACGTTCAAGTACGGATCGAACTTCTGCAGGACCACCCGGTACCCCCGGCTTTTGAGGAGCATCCCCAGGGCGGCGGCGCTGGTCCCCTTGCCTATAGAGGATACGACCCCGCCGGTGACGAAGATGTACTTCGTCACGTCTCCCGCTCCGTCTCGTCTCGGCTCACCCACTGCTCACCACCGGCCCCGTAGAACCCAAAAACCACGACCTCCGCTAAATCTCCTACCATCCCGATATCTGAACCTACTCGCGAATATATGGCGCTAATACATAATGTATCAGTCGCGGGGAAAGCGTACGGCGGACGGGCCACGGCAGGCCACGAGTCTCCGCCGGACGCCGAAAAACCCCGGCTTCCAGCGGCATGATACGCCCTCGGAGACGAAAATAAAACAGCCTCCCGGGAGGGACTTACGGGAATTCACTTCGTTTTCGCTTCTCGTTTCAGCTCCTCGTTTCAGCTCCAGGGTCAGTCTTCCTCGCCGAGCAGATCGGAGGCGTGGGTCAGGGAGGCGTCGTCCACCCGGCCCGAGAGCATCCGGGCCAGCTCGCGGCGGCGCTCCTCGCCCTGGACGGGCAGGATGCGGGTGATGGTGCGCCCGGCGCTCTCCTCCTTTGCGACGACCACCTGAGAGCCGGCGCCCGATGCGATCTGGGGCAGGTGGGTGATCGTCAGGACCTGATTGCGGCCGCCGAGCCTCTTTAGCTTCTCGCCCACGGCGGTCGCGGTCTCGCCGCCTATTCCGGCGTCCACCTCGTCGAAGACGTAGGTCGCGCCGGGCTCGATGCTCTCCTGGGCCAGCCGGATGGCGAGCATGATGCGCGACAGCTCCCCGCCGGAGGCGTAGCGGCGGACCGGCAGCAGGGGCTCGCCGGGGTTTGGCCGGATGGTGAACTCCACCCGCTCCCGGCCCGAGGGTCCGGGCCCGGTCTCGGCCAGCTCCGCCAGAAAGGTGGTGCCGCCCAGCTTGAGGTCCGCCAGGTTCTCCTGAACCCGCCCGGCAAGCGCCGCGGCCGCCTCCTCGCGCCCGGCCGTGATCCCGGCGGCCAGCGACTCCAGCTTCTGCTCTCCGGAGGAGATCCTGCGCTCCAGCTCCTCGGTCTCCTCTCCGGCATTCTCCAGCCGGGAGAGCCTCTGGCCGGCCTCCTCCAGGTACCCCTCCACGTTTTCGCCGTACTTGCGTTCGAGCTCCCGGAAATCGGCGAGGCGGCCCTCGATCTCGTCCAGCCTGCCGGGGTCGGCCTCCAGCTCGTCCAAATAGGATCGGAGCTCGTACGCCACGTCCTCAAGCTCCGCCCCGATGCCGCCGACCCGCTCCAGGAGCCCGGACAGCCCCTCGTCGTAGCCGCCCGCCCGCTCTAACTCCGAGCGCGCCCGGCCGACGCCCTGCATTGCTCCGCCTTCCTCGCCGGATAGCGCACCGGTTGCGGTCCCGACGGCCTCCAGGAGGTCGGTGACGTTTCGCAGCCGCTCACGCTCACGGGCGAGGGCGGCGGCCTCCTCGGCGGAGTAGCCGGAGTCCTGTATCTCCGAGACCTGGTAGCGGAGAAAGTCCAGCTCCCGGATGCGAGCCTCGGCGCCGGAGGAGATCTCGGCCAGCTCCCGCCGGTCACGCTCGACCTCGCGCCAGAGAGCCGCGTGCTCCTTGAGCGCCTCCCGCGCCCGCTCCGGCAGGAAGTCGTCCAGGATTCTTAGCTGCTCGGCGGGATCGGTGAGCTTGCCTTGCTCGCGCTGGCCGTGATAGGAGACCAGCCGGTCGCCGATGGCCGCGAGCGCCTTTACCGGCACCGAGACCCCGCAGACGTAGCACCGCGAACGCCCCTCCCCGGTAAGGGTGCGGCGCAGGGTCAGCCCCTCGGCGAGATCCCCCTCGTCAAGTTCGTCGTACAGATCGCCGAGCGCCTCCGAGAGCGTGCGGCCGAGGAGATCTTCCGGCAGCACGAACGTACCCTCGACCGTGGCCTTCTCGGAGCCTGCGCGCACCGACTCGGAGCGGGCGCGGCCCCCGAGCAGGAGCTGAAGGGCGGTGGCGAGCAGGGTCTTTCCGGCCCCGGTCTCGCCGGTTATGGCGTTGAGGCCGGGCTCGAACTCCAGCGTGGCCTCCTCTATGAGGGCGACGTTTCGGACGGAGAGCTCAGTAAGCACTAAGGATTCCTCATAAAAGCCTCACGAGATCCTCACAGGAAGGTCCTCCTCACCGCCCGCCACCAGCTCCACTCGTCGGTGCGGCCTATTTTTATGCTCTCCTCGGAGAGACCCACCCTGACGGTGGACCCTGGTTCGAGCTCGTAAGGCTCCCCGCCGTCCAGCGACAGCAGGGCTCCGCGGGTGTTGAGGGTGAGCTCGGTGCGCTGCTCTCCTCCGAGCACCATCGGGCGGCTGACCAGCGAGTGCGGCGCTATGGGGACCAGGGTGTAGCATGGCACGTCGCCGGAGATTATGGGGCCGCCGGCGGAGAGTGCGTACGCGGTGGAGCCGAGGGGCGTAGCGGCTATGAGGCCGTCGCACTGGTAGGAGGCGAGACGTTCCCCGCCGACGGATACCTCGACGGAGGCGATCTGGTGCGGCCGTTTCTTGAGCAGGACCGCGTCGTTGACGGCGAGCCGCCGCTCTCCGCCGCTCTCTATCTCCAGGAGCCGGTACTCCTGCACGTGCAGGGCCCCTTCCAAGACCTGCTCAACGCCAGGCTCTATGTTCTCCGGGCTCATCCCGCTCATAAAGCCGACCGTCCCGAGGTTCACCCCAAGGAGTACCTTCCCGGGGTGGGTTTTCGAGGCCCTGAGCATGGTCCCGTCGCCGCCGAGCACGAAGATCACGTCCGCCGCACCGTCCACGGGACTCTCGGTGTCGTGGGTGTCTTCGGTGTCGTGGGTGTCTTCGGTGTCGTGGGTGTCGTAAGAGACCTCGGCGCTCCCCACCACCTCGACGTCGTGCTTCTCCAGGACGGCCACGAGCCGGCTGGCATATTCCGGGTCCACGTCCGGGTTCTTGACGATGCCGGCTCGGCGCAAGGTGGGATCTTCCGGGCTCCAGCTCACCCCTGGACCGCCTCGGAGATCTCGGAAATCTCGGAGATGCGCTCCGCGGTAAGCGTCCGGCCGGAGCCGCGCAGGAGCCGCAGCGGGTACTCCTGGTTGCCCGAGCGCCGCCCGGTAACGGAGGCCCGGGTGAGGTCCACCGCCCCGAACCCGAGCCGCTCGAACTCCTCGGCCACCCGGGTTATGGCGGCGGCGCGGGCGAGAGGGTCGCGGACCACGCCGCCGCGCCCGACCTGCTCCGGCCCGGCCTCGAACTGGGGCTTTACGAGCAGCACCATCTCCCGCAGGTTCTCGGCGGACCCGGCCACGCCCGCCAGCGCAACCGGCAGCGAGATAAACGAGAGGTCCCCGACGAGCAGGTCAGGCTCGAACGGGAGATCCCGCACAGAGAGGTAACGGATATTGGTCCGTTCGAGCACCTCGACCCGGGGGTCGTTGCGCAGGCTCCAGTCCAGTTGTCCGTAGCCGACGTCGGCCGAGATCACCCGCGAGGCCCCCCGTTGCAACAGAACGTCGGTGAATCCCCCGGTCGAGGCTCCGGCGTCCAGGCAATCACGCCCCCCGACCTCGACGCCGAACTCGTCCAGCGCGCCGGCGAGCTTCTCCCCGGCGCGGGAGACGTACGGGCTCCGCTCTTCGACGGAGATCTCCGCGTCTCCGGTGTGACGGCTACCGGACTTGGTAACCACCTCGCCGCCGACCCGGACCGAACCGGCCAGAATCATGCCCTGCGCCCGGCTGCGGCTCTCGGCCAAACCGCACTCGACGAGCAGATTGTCCAGACGCTCCTTGGAGGTCGCAGCCGTAACTCTTTGTGATCCGTATCGTGTCCCTCGCGTTCCCCGTGATCCGGTTCCGTCCGTAGCCATGCTCCCCCGAGACCTCCGAGACCTAACCCACGCCGTCAATGCCGGCTCTCAAACCCCTGAGACGCCTGAAGCACTTAAGAAGCACTTGAAATACCCAAGACGCAAAGCCTACAACGGCCGGGCCACACTGTCTGCGCTGCACGCCCCGTCTCGCGTCCGCGGGCAGGTCTAGCTGCCCCGGTTGCGGACGAACAGGGCGAGCTCCCGGAGCCCGCCGGTCTTTTCGCCGGTCGGGGCCGGCTCGACCTTTTCTAGGGCCCCGAGGGCGCGGTCCAGGGCGGCGTCGGCCTCGCCCCGGGCGCCGTCCAGGCCGTACACCCCGACGAAGGTCGCCTTCGCCTTCTCGGCGTCGCTCCCGGCGCTCTTTCCAAGCTCGTCGGCGGTCGCCGTCGCGTTCAGGAGGTCGTCCACGATCTGGAAGCAGAGCCCGAGCTCTCCGGCGTAGACGCCTATCGCCTCCAGAGGGCCACCCCTGCCCCCGGCGAGCACCGCACCCATCCGGGCCGAGGCCCGGATGAGCGCCCCGGTCTTGAAGCCGTGGATCAGGGAGAGGGTCTCGGGGTCCGCGCCGGAGCCGGCCCCGGTGCTCTCGACGTCTATTACCTGCCCGCCGACCATGCCCTCGACGCTGGTCGCGGCGGCCAGGGCGTGGGCGGCCTCCAGACGCTGCTCGGGAGTGCCCTCCTGCTCGCCGGTTACGAGCATCATCGCCTCCCCGAAAAAGGCGTCCCCCGAGAGGATGGCGAGGGCCTCGCCGTACTTCTTGTGGGTGGTGGGACGCCCCCGGCGGTAATCGTCGTCGTCCATCGCCGGCAGGTCGTCGTGGATCAGGGAGTACGTGTGTATGAGTTCCACGGCGGCGGCGGCCGGCAGTACCCGCTCCGGGTCGGCCCCGAACACGCGGGCGACCTCCATACACAGCGTCGGCCTTACGCGCTTGCCACCGCCGAGCATCGAGTAGCGCATGGCCTCGACCAGCCGCGAGAGGCGAGGCTCGGCCGAGAAATACAGGCCCTCCAGATAACCCTCGAACGCCGAGCGGTGGGACTCCCACACGGCGTCCCAGGAAGGCTCACTCTCCGGCGGGGCCGGGCGTGAGCGGGGATACGGGCCTCTAGCCATGCCCGATCAACTCTCGGCCCGCCCCGCGCAGCACGCCGCCGACGAACCCCGGCGCCTCTTCACTGGAGAAGCCCTTGGCGAGCTCCACGGCCTCGTTTACGGCGACCTCTTGGGGCACGTCGGGGGCGTTGATCATCTCGTACAGGGCGAGGCGCATTATGGTGCGGTCAACCGAGTTCATGCGGCCTATCTTCCACCCCTCCGCCGCCTCGCCGATGCGCTCGTCGAGATCGAGGCGGTCCCGCTCAACGCCCCGGGCGAGCTCCTCGGCGTACTCCTCGAGGTCGCCTTTATAGTGACGCCAGCGCGCCAGGATGCTATCCAGCCCGACCCCGGTGACGTCGCTCTGATACAGCGTGAGGAAGGCCTGTTTTCTGGCGCGTCTACGGCTCACTCGTGCCTTTCCGTCTCGTCTTCCCTACTTTTCACTGCTCTTCGCCTCTTCACCAATCTCCCCCGCGCGGGACCGGGCCTCTAGACCCGGGTCTGGTACTCGCGATTACGAGTGTCTATGCGCAGCCGGTCGCCGCGCTCCACGAAAAGCGGCACCTGCACCGTAAGGCCGGTCTCCATGGTGGCGGGCTTGCTGCCGCCGGTCGCGGTGTCGCCTTTTACTCCCGGGTCCGTATCCGCTACCTCTAGCTCGACGTGGGGCGGGGCCTGCACGCTGACGACCTCGCCGTCGGCGTAGAGTATGTTCGCGGTCGTATTCGCCGCGATGAAGTCCGCGGTATCTCCTACGACGCCGGCGGGTATGGCGGCCTGCTCGAAGGACTCGGCGTCCATGAAGTGCAGGCTCTCACCGTCCGAGTACAGGAAGGTCGCGGGCCTCGACTCTGTGCGGATGTCTTCGAGCTTCTCGCCGGCCCGGAAGGTCTTGTCCTGGACCGAGCCGGTGTCTATGTTGCGCAGCTTCGTGCGCACGAACGCGGCCCCCTTGCCCGGCTTTACGTGCTGGAACTGCACGATGGTAAACCGCTTGCCGTCTACCTTTATCGTGGTCCCGTTCTTGAACTGATTGGTGGATATCATGGTACTCGTACTCCTAAACGCTTCTAAAACCCGGTAAGACTCGGTATGGCTTGGCATCGTGGCGGACCTGCCGCGCACGGGCCGATATTATCGCACAACCGGGGCCCGGGCTAACGGATATCCACGAACGTCTAGCGTGGCTTGCTGCTCTTTTCGTGGCGGGGCAGACCGTCGTCTATAGAGAGCCAGCTTACGGCCTGCGAGTGCCAGCTATGCACCGTTGGAGCAAGCCTATCGGGCTCGTCGAAGAGGCCGGCGTGCAGGTAGATCTCACCCGGAAGCAGCTCGTCTTCGTAAGAGACGGTGCCGCCACACGTGCCGCAGAAGGCGCGGGTCACGGTCTCCGAGGACTGGTACTTTTTCGGCTCGTCCCCGGTGTACTCGACCTTCTCGGCGTCGTAGCCGACGAGCGCGGAGACCGGCGCGCCGCTGGATATCCGGCAGTCCACACAATGACAGTACACGCACGTTAGCGGCTCGCCGTGCGCCACGAAATGGAAGCTGCCGCAGAGGCATCTTCCGGTCGCCGCGTTCTCCCCGGAGAGGCTCATCGCGGCTCCGGGGCGTGGTCTCTGGAGAGGACGTAGGAGACGGCGGCCCGGTATCCGAAGGCGCCCATGCCGGCTATAACGGCGTCCACGGAGGGTGAGATCACGGACTCCCGCCGCCAGCCCTCGCGGGCGTGGACGTTGGAGAGGTGGACCTCGACCTTTGGCATCTCGACCATCTCCAGCGCGTCGTGCAGGGCGTAGGCGTAGTGGGTCCAGGCTCCGGGATTTATTATGAGGCCGTCGTAGCCCTCCTCTCCATCCGGCGCGGCGGCGTGGATCCAGGCCACCATCTCACCCTCGTGGTCGGTCTGGCGTAAGTCTATCCCGGTCCCCGGGAACGTCTCCTGAAGCTCTGACCGGATGTCGTCCAGGGTGAGACCGCCATAGACCTCCAGGCGCCGGCGGCCGAGCCTACCGAGGTTGACGCCGTTTAGCACCAGTATCCGTCCGCTATATGTACGGGGACTATTCAACCACTTCCTCCACGGCCAATCGAGCCTCCTCTTCGGATACGGGCACGTCCCAGACGGGACGCCCGATCTCTTCCAGCAGCACGAAGCGGTGCCCACCATCTCCCGAGCGGCGCTTCTTGTCCCGGCCCATCGCCCGGAGCACTGCCGCCGGCTCGACACCTTTCGTCCCTAGCGGCAACCCGGCGGCCCCGAGAAGCTCGTCCTGCTCCGCGGCAAGCTCCACGCCGAACCGCTTCTCGGAGAGCCGCGCGGCGGCCCGCATCCCGAGCCCTACGGCCTCGCCGTGGGCCAGAGAGTATGCGGCGGCCGCCTCCAGGCCGTGCCCGATGGTGTGACCGTAGTTGAGGATGGCGCGCCGTCCCGACTCGCGCTCGTCGGCCTCCACCACCCCGGCCTTGAACCGTACGGAGTGCGCCACGAGCGTGAGCAGGGCGCCCCGATCCCCCGCGCGGGCGGGCTCTAGCAGGGACAGGTCCCGGTAGAAGTCTCCCCCCGAGAGCAGGCCCATCTTCAGCACCTCGGCGAGCCCGCACGAGACCTCACGTCCCGACAACGAGCCGAGCATGGCGGTATCGGCGACGACGGCGCGGGGCTGGAGAAAGGCCCCGGCGAGGTTCTTCCCCTCCGGCAGGTCCACCCCGACCTTCCCCCCGACCGAGCTATCCACCATCGCCAGCAGCGAGGTCGGCACCTGCACGAACCCGATGCCCCGCAGGTAGCTCGCCGCCACGAAGCCGCCGAGGTCGCCGATCACGCCTCCCCCCAGGGCGACGAGCACGGAGTTCCGGGAGAGACCGACCCGGGCGAGCCTGCCGAGTACCTCCGCGTAGATTTCGAGGCTCTTCGAGCCCTCTCCGGCGGGAACCTCGACGGTCTCCAAGACGTCCATCCCGGCGGACCGCAGCGAGCGCGCGAGCCCCGCCGCGTACAACGGGCCGACGTTGGAGTCCGTGAGTATGGCCGCCGCGCCGGTTGCTCCGAATGCGGCGTTCCCCGCCGCTGCGCCCACCGCCTCAGCCAAGATCTCCCCCGTCCGGAGGCCGGGGCCGACCAGCACGTCGTACGGGCTCGAACCCCCGACGGGTATTCGATGCCGGTCTACGCCGTCTACCCCTTCAGCCAACGCTCGATCTCCTTCGCCACCTTGCGCGCCGGGCGGTTGCCGACGTGTATCCTCAGCCCGGCGACCTCCCGGTACAACGGCAGGCGCTCCTCGTACCGGCGCTCGAAGTCCGCGAACCCGCCGGCGGCGAGCGGCCTGCCCGGACGGCGGGTTCGCTCGTACAGCGCCTCTATATCCTCGTGCAGAAATACCGTGTCAGCCCGCCGCAGCAACTCGCGGTTGCGAGGCTCCAACACCACGCCCCCGCCACACGCGACCACCCGCCTCTCCGCGCCGTCGAGAGCTGCGGCGAGCGCCTCGTGCTCCACCTCGCGGAAGCGGGCCTCGCCGGACTCGGAGAAGATCTCGGGTATCGAGCGCCCCTCGCGACGGCGTATGTCACGGTCGAGGTCCACCAGGGTCCAGCCGAGGCCGCGGGCCAGCATCCGGCCGACGGTGCTCTTGCCGCTGCCCATGTAACCCACGAGCGCCACTGGCCTCGGGCTCTGTGCAGGCACCCCCGGCCTCTAGGACGGCCCGAAACCAGACGAGCCAGAGGAGCCGGAAGGCGCGGCAGAGCGCACGCCGCCGACCGTGCCCTGCAGGCGCCGCATGTAGGACTCGTAGGAGGAGCGCAGGTCGGTCAGGTTATCCGCGCCGAACTTCTCCAGAAAGGTTTCGGCCAGCACGACCGCGACCATCGCCTCCCCGATCACGGCCGCCGCCGGCACCGCGCAGGAGTCGGCCCGCTCCCTGAAGGCCCTCGAAGGCTCGCCGGTCGAGAGATCCACGGTCTGCAGCGCCTTGGCGATGGTCGAGATGGGCTTCATCGCGACGCAGACCACCACGGGCTCGCCGTTTGTCATGCCACCTTCTAGGCCGCCGAGGCGGTTGCTGGTCCGCGTCAGGCCCGCAACGCCCTCTCCGTTCTCCGACGGTACGATCTCGTCCTGCACCTCGCTGGAGCGGTGGCGGGCCACGTCGAAGCCGTCTCCGAACTCCACGCCTTTCATCGCGTTTATGGACATCACGGCCGCCGCGAGCTTCGCGTCCAGCTTGTCGCGCCAGTCCACGTAGGAGCCAAGACCGGGCGGGCAGCCGCGGGCCACGACCACGAACTCCCCGCCGAGGGCGTCCCGGTCGCGGCGGGCGGCGTCTATCTCCGCCTTCATCTTCTCGGCGGCCTCGGGGTCGGGACAGCGCACGTCGGACTCGTCGGCCGTCGCCGCGCCCGCGACGGCGGTCTGCTTCTCGGTGGCCGCGCCGCCTATGCGGTACACGGCGCTGTGTATCTCGATGCCGAACTCGGAGAGGAGCCTTTTCGCCACGCCTCCGGCCGCGACCCGGGCGGTGGTCTCTCGGGCACTGGAGCGTTCCAGGACGTTGCGGAGGTCGTCGAAGGCGTACTTCTGCATCCCGGCGAGGTCGGCGTGACCGGGCCGGGGCAGGGTAACGGGCTGGTTGTGCTTCCCGTCTTTGCCCTCCTCGACCGGGTCCGGCGTCATCCGGGCCTCCCAGTTGGCGTAGTCCTGATTGCGGATCAACATGGACACCGGCGCGCCCAGGGTCCTGCCGTGCCGGACACCGCCGATGAACTCGATCCCGTCCCGCTCTATCTTCTGGCGGCCGCCGCGCCCGTAACCCTTCTGCCGGCGCGCGAGGTCCCGGTCCACATCCTCCACGGTTAGCGGGAGCCCGGCCGGGACCCCGTGTACCAGCGTTACCTCTGCCGGGCCGTGCGACTCGCCCGCCGTCGAAAAGCTAAACCTCAAATCCGCCCCGTATCCTCTCTAATACCTCTGTCATGGGCCCTGTGAGAGCCGGAAATACGACCCGGACCATCCGGGCCGAAAGATAAATATAACCCAGTCTCTCTCCGAGGACATCCGTTTCCGCCCGTTGCCGGTGGCGTTACTCGTACTACTTGTACGTCCCGCCTCCCGCGTTGCCACCGTTGCGGAAGTCCTCCGGGGGCTGTCCGGCGCCCGAGCGGCCGGAGCCGCCGGAGCCGGGAGGACCCTGCACGCCGGCGGGGCCCCGCTGACCGGCGGAGTCCGGCTGATCCGCCGCGTCCCGGCCACCGTTACCGCCACCGTTTCGTTCCTCCTCACAGAGCAGCCTGTCGAAATCACGCTCGATGTTGCTACAGTCAACCTGTTCCCCGTTCGGAGCCGTGGCCGCACCACCCGCCGCAGTATTCCTATCCTGCGGGGTCTGACTAGCTCCGCCAGCGCCGTCTTCGCCGTTCTGTCCCTGCAAAGAAGTCGAACCCTGGCTTCCGGGAGAGCCTCCATCGGCGCCGAAGCCCGTGCTCTCGCCACCACTTCCGTCTCCGCTCCGAGCACCTGCTTCGTTCCTGCCGGTAGTAGCGTCCGCTTCGGCACCCCCGTCTCCGGTAGTTGACCCGGCGTTGGCGCCATCCGTCTCGGCCTCGGCCACAACCGGGTTGAAGGGGTTTCGCTCTTCGCCGAAAGCGGCGTAGTCGGGATCTCCGTCGGGGATGGTTCCGGAGTCATCCCCGCTCTGTACGGCTCCGCCGGAGTCGTCCCCGGAGGACTGGGCCCGGGCCTCGTGACCGCCTCCGCCGCCGAGGGCCCACGTAGTAGCCAGGCCGAAGAGGAGTAGGGTAGCCGTGAGAGCGGCGAGTAACAGGACACGGCCTTTCTGGCCTCCCTTACGGGGCGGGCCCGGGGTGCGGGTCATGCCTTCGTACAATTTACCGGACATTCACATCCATCTTTACCGCCATTATACGGCTTCCGCTAGCCACCTTCGTCGCTCTCGTCACTTGAATCACCTGTATCATCTGAGCCACCTGCGTCTCCCTCCCCTCCGGCGTCCGGCTCGGCGTTGGTCTGTATCCCGTCCTCGCCGGGCTGGGCGTAGACCTCGGTGCCGAGCTCGATCTGGAGCGTCCTCTCGCCATCCGAGGCCTGCTCGGAGGTATTTGAGGTATCCTCGTCTCCCTCCGTATCCTCGTCCACGGCCTCGTAGACCACGGACTCCACGGTCACCAGCCGGGTCAGGTTCCTCAGCCGCAGCAGGAACTCCTGGAGCTGCTCGTAGCTACCCTCGAAGCTCATTGTAACGGGTATGATGGTGTATTCACCACCGTCTTCGGGTTGCTCGGGGTCCTCGGGCTGCACGAGGAGCTGGGTGACGTTTGAGGCCTCCGCTATCTCCTGCACCTGGACCACCAGGGTCGGGATCTCGGGCTGCTCGGGGACGCGCCGGGAGAGCTGTAGTAGCTGGCGTTCGATCTCCGGGGCGCGGCTCTGAATCCCTTCGAGGCGGGAGATCTCACTCTCGAGCTGAGCGAGCTGCTCTTGCTTGGCGTCGCGCTCGTCCCGGCGCTCCGAGAGGTTCTCGCGCAGCGGCCCGAGCAGGAACACGTAGTACCCGATCAGGAGCAGCACGAGTACCCCGGCCCCTATTATCAGGAGGTTGCGCTGCTGGCGGTCCACTATCCCTCCCCGCCGTTGTTGCCGCCGTTGTCGCCGCTATTATCTTCATCGTCGCCGGTATCTCCACTCCCGCCGATTGGGACCTCGTCGCCGTTCTCCCCGACCGTCGTCAGGAGGCGAGAGATGGCCTGGAACAGGATAGCGGGCTCCTCGTAGGTCTCGCGGTCCAGCTCGGCATTCTCCAGCCCGGAGTTGTCGAGGTAGCTGAGGGCGTTCATCTGTACCACGAAATCCGCGACGTTGCGGTAGTCGGCGAGGGCGAGGGCGTCGAAAGAGATCGAGCCCGGCGGCGATAGAATCTCACCGCTCTGGGCGCTCACGTCGACCTGGGAGGCCTCTCCTTCGAAGCTCTCCAGGCTGGTGGTGTCCGGGGTAACGAAGGACAGCCCTTCGAGAAATCCGTCCCAGGCGAATCGCGTACGGTAGATGCCGTCCGCGACGGGCTTCTTCACGTCCAGGCTGGCCTGCAACTCGTCGAAAGGCTGGAGCTCGGCCACCCGCGCCTGGCGGTCCGTGATCTGCTCGTCGAGGCCCGCTATCTCCTCTTCCACATTACCGAGCATGACGGCGTAGACGAGGTACACGCCGGCCATCAGCACGATGAGCACGGCCCCGGAGATTGCGAGCAACCCCACGAGACCGCCCGGCACCGCGGACACTGAAGACCCGGTAAGACCGCTGAGTGGCCGCCACCGGCGCTCGTCCTCGGGTAGGAGGTTTATCCGCCTCAAGCGGCCCAACCCCCGGGGTTTTTACGGCCCCCGCCGCTCTCTTCACCGGGTCTCATGTATCTTCGACGGCGAGTCCCAGGGCCACCGCCAGGACCGGCTCCATGAGCTCGAGCTGTTCGTCGGAGACGTTGGACTGGTTTGCCCCGATCTTCGCCAGCGGCCGGCCCCGGCTGACGGGCAGCCCGAGCAGCTCTCCAAGATAACCGTCGAAACCAGAGATCATGGTCCCCTCCCCAGACACGACCACCTGCGCAACCTCCCGCGAACCCGGCTGGGAGTAATGGTACTCAATAGACCTCTGCACGTCTTCGGCGAGTGTTTGCACCGCGTCCTCCACCCCCCGGCGCACGTCGTAGAGCACGGCCGGGTCGATCTCTATCTCCTCGTCCGGGGCCCAGCTCTCGCCCTCGATCTCGCGCCGGGAGTCGCCGAGGTGGACGGCGGGGTTCATTAGCTGACGCTCGGCCTCCTCTTCGGGTATGCGCGCGTAGTCAGAGACGGTGCCGGATATCTGGGCCGAGCCGCCGGGCAGAAAGCGGGCGAGCATCGGGTTGCGCTCCTGGGCCACGACGAGGTTCGAGAGCTCCGATCCCACGTCGAGCAGCACCACAGCGCCCTCCTCGTCGGCGAAAAGCGGCAGCGTGGAGCGGGCCAGCGAGAGCGCCTTTACGTCCACGCCCTTGGGGTTGAGGCCGGCCGCGCGCGCGGCCGAGGTGAAGCGGCGGATCATGTCGGTCTCGGCGGCCACGACCAGGACCCGGTCGAGGTCCGAGCCCTCGGGCCCGGGGCCGAGCGAGACGTAGTCCATGACCGCCTGATCCAGCGGAATCGGTATCCTGTCCTGGGCTTCGAACTGGATCGCCCCCCTGAGATCCTCGTCGCTCATCCGGGGCATCTCCAGTAGCCGGACGACGACCTTCTGGTTCGACAGTCCCAGAAGCACGCTCTTGCCCTTGAAGTCGTGCGCGGCCCAGAACTCCTTCATCTCGGAGGCGAGCAGATCGTGGTCGGCGACCTCCCCCTCCACGATGGCGCCGTATGCGAGCCTGCGATACCCGACGTGCCGCAGCGAGTAGGAGCCGCCACTGCGGGAGGCCTGCACCGCCTTGAGCGCGCCCCGGTCCAGGTCGAGCCCTATACCCTGCCCGCCGAGCCGCCCGACTCGACCGGCTTTCGCAAGATTCCCCACAAATCCCCTCACACCCTACCCTCCCCCGAGTAAGCGCAGATATCCGCCCCAGAGCCCCGGCCCGGCGAACAGGGTAGCGAGGCCGCCGAGGGCCATGAAGAACCCGAACAGTATCCTCGTGCGCCGCCCGGCCCGGCCGGTGGCCATGAGTACCCCGCTCACCACCGCCCCGGCGAGCGCGGCGAGGAAGACGGCCAGCGCGGCGTAGCCGCCGAGGAAGGCTCCGAGCATGGCGCCCATCTTGACGTCGCCCATCCCCATGCCGCCGGGGTAGACGAGCGCCAGCGCCAGCAAAAATCCGCCCATCCCGGCGGCCACGACCGGATACGTCCACCATCCCGCCGGGTTCGCCACGGCGGAGAGTACCAGCCCGGCCAGCAGCGCCGGCACGACGATGACGTTCGGCAGGAGTTGGTGTTCGAGGTCGGTAACGGCCAGTGCGACCAGCGCGCAGACGAGGATCAGGGCCGTCGCCAGCTCGACGCTCGGACCGAGAAGGTAGGCGGCGGCCGCGAACAGCACCGCGGTGGCGAGCTCGACCAGCGGGTAACGCGGCGATATACCGGCCCCGCACTCCCGGCAGCGGCCCCTCAGAACCACATAGGAGAGGAGCGGGATGTTGTCCAGCTTGCGCAGGGCCGCGCCACAGCCCGGGCAGTGAGACGCGGGCCACGCCACCGACTCCTTACGGGGTACCCGGTGGATCACGACGTTTAAGAAACTCCCGATCACGAGGCCGAACGGGAGTAGCACGAGCGCCAGCAGCATCAGGCCCCGGCGTCCGGTCCGGCGTACCGGAGGGCCTCTATCTCCGTCCCGTCGGGCACGTTCGTCTTGCGCCCGATCACGGAGTTGTATCCTAGCTGCGTCCTCGCGCCGACCGCGGCGCCCGCGCCGATAACGCAGCCCGCCGATACCCAGGCTCCGGCCCCGACCGTCGCGTCGCGGTCCAGCACGGCCCCGCTGCCGACCATGCAATGACTGCCGAGGCCGGCATCCGGGTGCAGCGCGGCCCCGGCGCAGATCACCGAGCCGTCCCCGACGGTGGCCTCCGGCGAGACGTAGGCCGCCGGGTGCGTGGCGGACATGAACTGCCCCCCGAGGGCCCGGATGGAGTTTGCGACCCGGAGCCTGGCGGCGTTATCCGTTATGGCGACGACGACGAACACGGACTCCACGGAGAGCAGGCTTTTTAGCATCCAGGTATCCCCGAGCACGGGAAAGCCGCGCACCTCCCCGGGCAGGTCGGCGTGCGCGTCGTCGTAGAAGCCCATGATCCAGGACTCATACCCGCAGGCCAGCAAGACGTCGAGGACCATCCTGCCGCAGCCCCCGGCTCCGACGACGGCGATCCTGAACCCCGCGCCGACCTCTTCTTCCTGTACCTGGACCTCGGGCTGCGTCACGCCGCCCCTGGCCTCCGGCTCTCTTATCTCGGCCTCCTCCCGGGTCGAGCAAGCGAGTGATCTCGCGCTTACGCCCCTCGCAACTCGGAAAATTCTAGCATCGTAGCCATGACTCCGCCCTCGGGCACCTGGGCGGAAGGCCAAACAGAGGGTTAAACGGAGAAGCCGCCTTCCAGCCGGTTCCCGACCAGGAACTCGGCGGCGGTCAGGGCTTTCGAGCCCGGGAGCTGGAGCCCCAGAATCTCTATGGAGTCCGAGCCGCATCCGACGAGGATACGGCGCTTGTCCGAGAAGATCTCCCCCGGCGCGAGGCCGCCCGCCTCGGCCACCCGGGAGCCCAGCAGCTTTACCGGACCCTCGACGTCCGGGTGGGTCGCCCTGGCTCCTATGTGCGGCGAGAGCGCCCGGATGTGGTCGTGTACCCGCCGGGCGTCGAGCCTCCAGTCCACGAATCGTTCCTCCGGTGAGATCTTGGCTGCGTGGCTCGCCCGGGACTCGTCTTGCTCCTCGGGCTCCGCCGATCCGGCCTCCACGAGGTCCAGGGCCTCCACTATCGCCTCAGCTCCCAGCCCGGCCAGGGCCGCGGTCAGCTCCCCGCCGGTGGTCTGCGGGCCCAGGCCGATCTCACGCCGCAGGATGAACGGCCCGGTGTCGAGACCTTCGGTCATACGCATTATGGTTACGCCGGTCGTGTCCTCACCGGCCATGATCGCCCGCTCAACCGGAGCCGCTCCCCGGTAGGCCGGAAGCAGCGAGGCGTGCACGTTCCACGCTCCCCGGGGCGAGGCTCCGAGGGTGTCGGCGCGGAGGATCTGGCCGTAGGCCGCGACTACCAGAGAATCGTAATCGCCTATCTCTCCGGCCGCCTCCCCGATACGTCCGGGCTGGCGCAGCTCGCAGCCGGAGCGCGCCGCTAGCTCTGCGACGGGCGTGGGCGTGGTCTTGCGTCCCCGGCCCCGGCGGGAGTCGGGCTGTGAGATCACGAGCCCGACCTCGTGTTCCGAGGCCAGCAGCCCCTCTAGCACCGTGGCCGCGAATGTCGGGGTGCCCGCGAAGGCGATCCTCAACTCATCCTCCTGTAGCCGCGGACTCTGTCACGGACTAGCCAACCTTGCCGGCCCTACCTCTGGGCCAGCATCCGCTCCCGGAGACCCCGCATCGCCTCGCGCCGGGACTCGCGGTCCGTGCGCTCCAAGATGGTGATCCCGTCGAGGTGATCCATCTCGTGCTGTATTATGCGTGCTAATAGCTCTGTGGCCTCGATCCGGATCATCTCGCCAGAGGGGTCGTAGCCCGTGACGATTATGCTCACCGGACGCTCGACCTCTACTTGAACTCCAGGTAGAGATAGGCAGCCCTCCGTATCCGTCTCGGTCTCTTGAGAGCGGCTCTCTATGACCGGGTTGACGACGGCATACTCCTCGTCCTCGAGGCCGGCGACGAAGATCCGCTTCAGGCGTCCGACCTGGGTGGCGGCGAGGCCGACCCCCTCGTGCTCGCGCATGGAGACGAGCATGTCTTCGGCGAGCCGGGAGAGGGCCTCGTCGAAGCCCTCGACGGGCGTGGCGGCGGACCTCAGTACCGGGTCTCCGAAGGTCCGGATCTCAAGCGCCAACTCTATACCTCCTCGGGGTCTAGTTCGATCTTTATTCTACGTACCTCTCCTGGAGCTCTTGGGCCGCGTTTTGGTCCGGCGTGCGGTATCTCTGCCGCGGCGGAGAGCGCCTCCGAGAGCTCCGGGCGACCGCGGGACCGGAGTATGACCCGCCAGATTCCCGCGCCGTTCGCTTCTTTGACTTCTCTGGCTTCCCTAGCTTCTTCTCTGGCCAGCGGCACGGGCACTGTGGCCTGGACGGCGGGCTCCCGGGGGCTCGTCAGGGATTCTACCGCACGCCGCACGGCGGGTTCTGCTCCCTCAAGCGTCAACGCGGCCAAGCAGAGGTAGGGCGGGTATCCGGCCCGTTTGCGCCGGGGCAGCTCTCCGGCCGCGAAGGCCGGGTAGTCCCCCCGCAGCGCGGACTCGAGTACGGCATTCTCCGGGTCGCGTGTCTGGACCACGACGCGCCGCCCGGCGGACTCCGCCGCCGAGTAGAGCGTGCGAAAGCCGCGCTCGGCGGCGAACACGTCGCCCCCGAAGAGCAAGGAGTCCGCATCCGGCACGAGAACGGTGTCCCACCTGCGGGAGAGGACCTCGTGCGCCGTACCGACCAGCACCTTCGAGTCCCTCCCGGCGCTGCGGCCGGCGGTGATCAGGCCGACCTCCTCGTCGAGGCTCTCGGCCAGGATATTCCGGGCTCGCTCCACCCCGAGGCCGGTGGGCACGAGCCTCCCCGAGCCGCATACCGCACACGCGGCGCACTCTTGCCGGGCGGGGCTGCGGGAGGCGCAGTGGTGACAGACCATCTCGCCCCGGATACCGCTGCCGGAAGCCTCCCCGTGCAGCACCAGCGGCGAGCCGCAGCGTTTGCAAGAGACGAATGTGCCGCAGCCTGCGCACGAGACCGAGGTGGCGTAGCCCAGGCGGTTGACGATCACGCCGACGCCGCCATCCTCGGAGCCCCCGGACATGCCCTCGCGGCAGGCGTCGAGAAGGTCGCCGCTCATGGCGGCCCCGGAGCCGCGCATGTCCACGACGCGGGCACTGGGCCAGCTAGCGGCTTCGCGGGGCTCTAGCTCCCGCACGGCGCCATCCCGGGCGGCGAGATACATCGTGAGCGACGGCGCCGAAGACAGCAGGAGGACGGCCGCACCCTCGCGCCGGGCTCGTTCGAGTGAGATCTGCCGGACGTGCAGGGGTATCCCCTCGTACCCGGGCTCGGCGCGGTGGGCGGGGTTCGGCTCGTCCACGACGCAGATGGCGCCCGGACGGCTCAGGGGTATCAGGGCAGCGGCCCGGGTGCCGACCAGGACGTCCACGGCCCCCTGGCGCGCGGCCTCGTACACCGCCGCCCGTTCCCTCCCGAGCCCGCTGTGATACGGGGCCACGGTCGTGCCGGCGGGCAGCAGCGCCCCTAGCTCCGCGACCAGCCGCTCGACGTCCCGCACCTCGGGGGCGAGCACCAGGGCCTGCTCCCAGCGTCCGGCCGCGACCCGGCAGAGCCCGGCCACCGCGCCCGACTCTTCGCCGCCGGGAACGCGCCACAGGTAAGCCCCGCCCCGCTCCAACATCTCCTCTGCGGAGTCCCGGGAGAGAGGCGCCTCTACCCCCTGTGCGGGCCCTAGGAGCTCTGTGTGATTCGGGCCCCGGGCGGCCTCCACGGGCGACGAGCCGGAGCGGCGTTCCAGCCGGACCGCGCCCCGGTCAGCGAGGCCCTTGAGCGTCTGCCGGCGCGCCCCGGTCTCCTCGAGCAGCGGGCGCACGCGGCAGGCGCCGCGGGAGGAGATCTTCTCGAACAGTTCCCACTGGCGCGGGGCCCGGGTGAGATCCGGGGCCGGCTCCAGGGGCGTGACCCACTCGACCCTCTCGCGGCGTGAGGGCGCGGGCGAGAGCGCGATACGTCCCGCCGCCTCGGCCTCCTTCAGAGCCTCTTTGCCCAGGCTTTTGCGGAGCGCGGCGCGCTCTACCAGAGAGCCCCGCCGCCAGCTCCAGCCGGGGCCGGGCTCGACGATTCGGTACAAGTCTATCCTGACACCTGGGGGCAGGGCGTTGCGCAGCACCACGGGTAGCGGCAGCGCGGTGCTCTCCGAGATCCACCGGCATAATCCTACGAGCTCCGGCCCGAGGGAGAGACTGCCCAGCACGCGGCGCACCTCTTCGAGGCTGCGATGCAGAACATCCGGGCGCTCCGGTCCGGCTTCCCCCGTCTCCACCACGATGCCCACCCGGGAATAGCCCGATAACGGCACCACCACCGCCGAGCCTACCTGGAGCCTGCCGCGCAGAGCCTCCGGCACCCGGTAGCTCATCAGGGGCAGCGCCCTGGTGGGTATGAGCAGACAGACCCGCGCCTCGCGGATGCCCTGACGGGGCCGCGAGGCGCGGGTCTGCGTTTGCGCCGTGAAAGCTGCGGGTTTCGCCAACTACGGCATCGGCTACAGGCTAGAGCCCCGCGGCGCGGCGCAGGTCGTCGGCGCGCGAGGTCTCCTCCCAGGTAAATCCGGGCTCGCTGCGGCCGAAGTGACCGTAGGCGGCGGTGCCGGTGTAGATCGGGCGCTGCAGCTTCAGGTCGCGGATGATCGCACCCGGACGCAGGTCGAAGTGCTCGTTTACGAGATCGTTGATCTTCTGCGGGTCCACGTTGTGGGTGCCGAGCGTGTCCACCATGATGCTGACCGGGTGCGCGACGCCGATGGCGTAGGCGAGCTGTACCGTACAACGCTCGGACAGGCCGGCGGCGACCACGTTCTTTGCAACCCAGCGGGCGGCGTAGGCCGCGCTGCGGTCAACCTTCGTCGGGTCCTTGCCGGAGAAAGCCCCGCCGCCGTGGGCGACCGCGCCGCCGTAGGTGTCCACAATGATCTTACGTCCCGTGAGCCCGGCATCACCCTGGGGACCACCAACCACGAACCTTCCGGTGGGGTTGACGAGGACCTCGGTGCTGGCCGAGAAGAACTCTTCGGGGATCACCGGCCGGACGACGGTCTCCAGGATGTCGTCGTGGATGCGGTCCTCCATGCCCTCCTGGTGCTGGGCGCTTACCAGGACCTTCTCGATACCCACGGGCCGGTTGCCCTCGTAGCGTACCGTGACCTGGCTCTTGCCGTCGGGCCGGAGGTACTCGAGATCCCCGCTCTTGCGAACCTCGGTGAGCCGCCGGGTAAGCCGGTGGGCCATGTCTATCGGCAACGGCATCAGCTCCTCGGTCTCCGAGCAGGCGAAGCCGAACATCATGCCCTGATCTCCCGCGCCGACCTCGTTCAGCTCCTCGTCGGAGCGGTGCTCCAGCGCCCGGTCAACGCCCTGGGCGATGTCCGGCGACTGCGGGTCTATGCTGCTCATCACGCCGCAGGTCTCGTTGTCGAAGCCGAACTTGGCCCGGGTGTAGCCGATCTCCTCGATCTTGTGCCGCACCAGCGTCGGGATGTCTACGTAGGTCTTGGTGGTGATCTCACCGGCCACGATCACGAGCCCGGTGGTACACAAAGTCTCGCAGGCCACACGGCTTGCGGGGTCCTCCGTGAGCGCCGCGTCCAGGACGGCGTCCGAGATCTGATCGGCTATCTTGTCCGGGTGACCCTCGGTTACGGACTCGGATGTGAAAAGATGCGAAGTCCCCGCACTCCCACTACCCTGGCCGCTGGTCTGGGTGCCCGGAATGGTATTTTCGGCCACGCCGTTATACCTCCCTATGCTTGATTGCCGGCGTCAAGTGGCCCAGTATAACGGATGCCAACTCCTTTTTTGGGCCTCGGGGAACGAAATGCTCCTCGCAACCCCCGTCAGAGACGCTTTCCATGACTATGTATGCTTCGTTGTCTTCGCTCCCGAAGCCTATGCCGGGAGCGGAGATGTCGTTGCCGACCACGAGGTTTACGCCTTTCTTGGCGAGCTTCTCACGGGCGTCGGGGCGTGGGTCGCCGTGGGTGGCGGCGAAGGCGGCCACCGGCAGCTGTGGGTATCTGGCCCGGACGCCGGCGAGTATGTCCTGGGTCGCGGACAGCTCTAGGGACATGGTCTCGCGCCCGCCGCGACGGATCTTCTCGTCCGGTAGCGGTGAAGCCGGGGTAAAGTCCGAGACGGCGGCGGCCATTACGAGAGCATCGGCGGATTCGCAGAGGCGCGTGGTCTCCGTCTGGAGCTCTCTAAAGGTCTCTACCGGATACCAGTCCACGCCGGGCTCCACCTCGGACACGTTCGCCGCGACCACGGATACCCGCGCGCCCTGGCGGTAAGCCTCGCGAGCCACGGCGGCGCCCATCTTGCCCGACGAACGGTTGCCTATGAAGCGGACACTGTCCACGGGCTCGCGCGTACCACCGGCGGTTACGACCACGTGAAGGCCGTCCAGGGGCCCGCCGATCTCGTGCAGGGCGCGGGCCACCACGTCACGCGCGGCGGGATAGCCGATTGCAGAGTCGCCCATTTCAGACGCACCGAGGATCACACAGCCATCTTCTATGAGCAGCGTGAGGTTCTCCTTTACCGCCGGGTGAGCGGCGGTACCGGGATCTAGCTCCGGCACGACCACCACCGGGCACGGGTACCGGGCACCGGCAGCGTAGCGCCGCAGCGGTGGAGCTTCCCCGAGACCGTGGGCCAGGCGAGAGATCCCGGCCGCACCGGCGGGCGCGAATATTAGCGCCTCCGGGCTGCCAGGAGCTTCACGATGCTCTTCCGACTCTCCTGACCCTTCTGATTCCAGGGTAACCCCGGCGGCGCCCCGGGCACGAAAAGAGGCGGGGCCCACAAACTCCCGGGCCCCGCTCTCCAGATATACCTCTACCTCGTATCCGGCCTCCGCCAGCAGTCCGACCGCCTCCGGGGCACGCAGAGCCCCGGGACCGGGGCCGACGCTGAACAGTATCAACCCGGTTGCCGCGGCTTCTGGCTAGGCCGCGCCCGGCCCCTCGTCCTCACCCTCGGACGAGGCGTCGGAGCCCTCGTCTTCCGAGCCTCCCTCTTCCGGGCTCTCGGTTACGCCCCGGTCGCTGTTCAGCTCCTCGTCGGCTTCTTCGGGAGCCTTGGCCTGGGGGTCCTCGTCGGTGAGGATGCCTTCCCCGGCCGCCTCCTCGGCCACCGGGTCGGCGGTGTCCTCCTCCTCCGGTGCGGGGGCGTACTCCGGTCCGGGGCGGCTCTTGAGGCCTATGTTGAGCCGGTCTTCGCGGAGCTCCTCTAAAGCTATGCTCAGGGGGTGCTGTGAACGGGTGTGAACCTGGGGGCCGGGTATGCCCAGAGACTCGTTGAGGCCCAGGGTTGCGGCGTACTCGTTGATCTGCCGCGCGCGCCGGGCGCTGGCGAGTACCAGCCCGTAGCGGGAGTCCACCTTACTCAGAAGCTCGTCTATCTTAAGCTCGTTCAGCATTGCTATCTCCTTTTGAAGTGTTTGAGGTGTCTCTCGAACTCCGTACGATGCCGTGCATTAGATCCAGCATACTCTGGCGGGCGGTCTCGCGGTCGCCGTTGATGAGTTCCAGATCGAACTCCCCGCTGGCCGAGACCTCCCTGACCGCCGTCTCCATGCGATCGTGCATGGCCTCGGTGGTCTCGGTGGCCCGGCCTTCGAGCCTGCGGCGCGTCTCGTCGAGGGAGGGGGCGCGCACGAAGATCATGGTGGCGTCGGGACGCTTCTCGCGCACCTCCCGCGCGCCCTGTAGCTCTATCTCGAGTATCACGGAGAGCCCGCGGTCCATGAAGTCTTCCACCGGATGCTCCGGCGTACCGTACAGGTTACCCGAGTACTCGGCCCACTCCAGAAAGCGCCCCTCGGAGATCCAACGCTCGAACGTCTCCCGAGAGAGGAAGATGTAGTCCTCGCCGTCTACCTCGCCCTCCCGGGGAGCCCGGGTCGTCGCCGAGACGGAATAGGCCAGCCCGGGCACGTTCTCCAGCGCGTCCCTTATCAGGGTGGACTTGCCAGCCCCGCTGGGCCCCGAGACGACTACCAGCCTACCTCTCGATCCCCTTGAACCTATTGATCTCCCCGGGTCCGCCCCTCCACTCTGTCCGCCGGGCGCGCTCAGGGGAGCACCTCCAGGAGCCGGTCCCGCTGGCCGTGGGTGAGGCCTACCAGCGTCTTGGAGCGGCTTACCCCGGCCTCCCGCAGCACACGATTGACCTTTATCCGGCCCATCCCGCGCACGGCCAATAGCATCTCCTCTACCTTGGCCCCCTTTAGCTCCTCGGAAGGGTCCATGAGCAGGTCGTAGAGGCTCAGCTCTCCGCTCTTTAGGGCTCGCTTGGCGTCGGCCCGGGCGAACCGGACTCGGTTTGCCTCCTGCAGGGCCGTCCAACGTTCCTGGCTGGTTCTCTCTGGTGCTCTCCTCAGCATGGACCCGCTAGTATAACATCGGTTGTGATCCGTAATACCGTCATTTGCCGCTCTTTCGGGACGATCCGCGGGGGATTCATTGGCGTTTCACGAGTCTCGGCGGCCTCTAGCGATGCAAGAGCCCGGTGAGGCCGCGGGCGGACAGCCCGGCCTCTTCAAGGTAACCCTCCAGCTCTCGCAGTATCTCCCGGGGCTGGCGGGAGAAGGCAGAGGAGCCGACCTGGACGGCGGTTGCGCCGGCGAGCATGAACTCCACAGCGTCCTCACCGGTCGCGACGCCGCCGCAGCCGACTATCGGTATGCCGGCGACGCGGTACGCCTCGTACACGGCGCGCAGGGCTACCGGCTTCATGGCGGGCCCCGAGAGACCACCCCGGACGACGACCCGGCGGCTCCGGGCGTCTACAGTCAGGGCCTGGATGGTGTTGGAGATGGTAAGCGCGTCGGCCCCGGAGCCCTCGGCGGCGGCCGCGTTCTCCGCGGCCTTCTCGCAGGCGAGCTTCGCGATCAGAGGCTTCCCCAGCAGCGTCTCCCGGCAGGCGGCGACGACCGTTCTCACGGAGTCCGGTTCGGAGCAGAAGGTCGCCCCGGAGCGCGCTCCGGAATGCTCGACGTTCGGGCACGAGAGGTTCAGCTCCACCCCGGCTACGCGGTCGTCATCGGCCAGCCTCCCGCAGAGCGAGGCAAAATCTTCGGGCGTATCCCCCGCGACGGAGAGCAGTAGCGGGAGCCTGTCTCCGAACGCATCCAGCTCGTCCAGGAAGCTCTCCACACCCGGGTTCTGGAGCCCGATGGAGTTGACCATCCCGGAGGCCGTCTCGGAGATGCGGGGCGGCGGGTTGCCGGATCTCGGCGAGGAGGTGACGGTCTTTGGTAGCAGAGCGCCGTACGCCCCGGTCCCGCGCTCGGCAACGGCCTCGGCTGCCAGCGTGCCGGCGGCGGGCATGAGCGGTGTAGCGAGCCGCATCCCGCACAGCTCAACGGAGACATCCACGCCGCCTACCTCGTCTACCTCTTCTACCAAGCCAGATCCCAGGCTATAAACACGGGCCCGTCCACGCACACTCTTTTATAGGACACTCCCCCGCCCACGACGGCGGGCACGACGCAGCCGTAGCAGGAGCCGTCCATACAGGCCATCCGCTCCCTCAACGCCAGTTGCGCGTCGGGCCGGTCCCGGCCGACGCGGCGGAGGGTATCCCGGTCCCCGCTCACGTACACCTCTCCGCACCCGGCGAGCCCCTCCAGAGAGGCCCCAAAAGCCCCGGGCGAGCCGTCGGTGGATACTACCTCGGCCCCGGGATGGGCCAGCCGCAGCCACGAGAGGTACTCCTCTGAGGCTTCCGGCGGCGCTTCGAGATACACGCTATGGTCTACCCCGTGCTCCCCGAGACGCCGACCGAGGAACCTGAGCGGCGCCACCCAGACCCCGCCACCCACCAGCGCTGCCCTGCCGGATTCGGAGGCCGACTCCAGCTCGAACCCTCGGCCTCGCGGGTCGCTCACGAGAAGTTGTTCGCCGCCGTAGAGAATGGACTCCGTGCCCCGGCCCCGCACCTTGAAGAGTAGAGAGATCTCTCCCTCCTCGGCGTCGTGGACGAAAAACGGCCTCGGCAGGAAGGGATCGGAAGCCGTACCGGCCTTGACGCCGACGAACTGCCCCGGCTCTGGCTTACGACCGGACCACTCGTACCGGAGCAGCGCATGACCGCCGATGGTCTCACGTTCCAGAACCTTTACAGGACGTAGATTCAACCTAGAGTTCAGCCTCAGATACGAGCCGCGTACAGGCTCTGCAACGGCTCGACGCGGCGGGTTTCGCCCCGGATCTTGGACTCTATCCCCTGGACCGCGGCGGAGGCGGCGGCCAGCGTGGTGATGCACGGCACGCCGTGGGCGAGAGCCTTGCGCCGGATCAGATACCCGTCCGTGCGGGCTCCGCGGCCCCAGGGCGTGTTCAGGATCAGGTCCACCCAGCCGTCCTCGATCATGGCCAGCACATCCTGGCCGTCCCCAGCTTGGCTCTCCGATTCCCCGATCTTGGGCACCACCTGCACCGGTAGCCCGTTGTTCGACAGTACCTCCGCCGTCCCCTCGCTTGCGGCGAGCTCGAACCCGAGGTCCGCGAAAGCCCGCGCTATGAGCACCACGGCCCGTTTCTCGCGGTTTGCGACGGATATGTACACCCGCCCACCGACCGGCAGCGTCTGACCGGCGGCGGTCAGAGCCTTTGCGAACGCTCCGCCGAACGTACGGTCTATGCCCATCGCCTCGCCCGTCGAGCGCATCTCCGGCCCGAGCAGCGTGTCCACCCCCGAGAACCTGTCGAACGGGAACACCGGGGCCTTTACGCTAAAGTGCCCCTCCGTACGCTCGCGCCAGTCCTCTACCTCCAGCGGCACTAGGTCCCGCAGCCTCTCGCCCACCAGCACCCGCGTCGCCAGCTTCGCGAGCGGCACGCCGGTGGCCTTGGAGACGTAGGGCACCGTGCGCGAGGCCCGGGGGTTGCACTCGATGACCATGACCTCCTCGCCGCGCACCACGAACTGGATGTTCATCAAACCAACCACCCCCACGCCGCGCGCCAGACGCCGGGTGTAGTCCTGTATCTTCTCTACCAGCGCGCGCGGGACCGTGATCGGGGGCATCACACATGAGGAGTCACCCGAATGTACCCCGGCCTCCTCCACGTGCTCCATGATGCCGCCGACGTACACGTCATCTCCGTCGGAGACCGCGTCCACGTCCACCTCGACGTGATCCTCCATGAACTTATCTATCAGGATCGGATGCTCCGGGCTCGTCGCAACACTCGTCTTCAAGTACAGGTCGAGGTCCTCGTCGGAGTACACGATCTCCATGCGGCGGCCGCCGAGCACGTACGAGGGCCGGACGACGACAGGGTACCCGATACCGTGCGCGACCTCGCGGGCCTCCTCGGCGGTGGTCGCGGTGCCGAAGCGGGGCTGCGGGATACCGAGGTCCGAGAGCAGCCTGCCAAAACGCGAGCGGTCCTCGGCGAGGTCTATGGCCTCTGGAGAGGTGCCGAGTATCCTGACCCCGCTCTCCTCCAGCTCGCGAGCCAGCTTGAGCGGGCTCTGGCCGCCGAACTGCAGGATCACGCCCTCCGGCTCCTCGCGGCGCAACACGTCCAGGACATACTCCGCCGTGAGTGGCTCGAAGTATAGCCGGGTGGAGGTGTCGTAGTCGGTGGAGACCGTCTCGGGATTGGAGTTGACCATTACCGAGTCGTACCCGGCATCCGAGAGTGCGTAGCTGGCGTGGACGCAGGCGTAGTCGAACTCCACGCCCTGCCCGATACGGTTGGGACCGCTGCCGAGCACCACGACGGAGGGGTTACCACCGCGCTCCACCTCGTCCTCGACCTCGTAGGTGGAGTAGAAATATGGGGTGCGGGCCGGGAACTCTCCGGCGCAGGTATCCACCGCCTTGTAGGTGGGCCTGATCCCGAGCGCCTGCCGCACCCCGCGCGCCACCTCCCGCGAGCCGCCGTACGTCGCGGCCAGAGCCTCGTCGGGCAGTCCGGTGCGCTTCGCCTCGTGAAGCTCCTCTGCCGTGGGAACCTCGCCCGGAGCTCCCGAAATCGAATCCTCGGCAGCCACGATCCGGGCTATGGAGGCTATGAAGAACGGATCTATGTGGGTGCGGGAGAAGATCTCCCGGATGTCCATCCCGCTGCGTAAAGCCTCGAATACCGCGAAGATCCTGTACGGGTTCGGCTCGTCCAGGATAGGCAGGACGTCCTGTGGGTCAACCTCAAGTGAAGCCATAGCCTTCAGGAGGCTTTCGGTGAAGGTGCGGCCTATAGCCATGACCTCGCCGACGGACTGCATCTTGGTTGTCAGGCTCGGGGTGGCGGCGGGGAACTTTTCGAAGGCGAAGCGTGGGATCTTGGTGACTATGTAGTCCAGCGCGGGCTCGAAGGAGGCCGGGGTAGCGCCGGTAATATCGTTCGGGATCTCATCCAGCGTGTACCCGACCGCGAGCTTTGCCGCGATCTTGGCTATGGGAAAGCCGGTCGCCTTGCTCGCCAGCGCGCTGGAGCGCGATACGCGGGGGTTCATCTCGATCACGTAGAACCCGTCGCTCTCTGGGTCCACGGCGAACTGCACGTTCGAGCCCCCCGTCGAGACCCCGATCTCACGTATTATGCGTGCAGAGGCGGTGCGGAGCATCTGGTACTGCTTGTCGGAGAGGGTCTGTGAGGGGGCGACGGTGATGGAGTCCCCGGTGTGGACGCCCATCGGGTCCAGGTTCTCTATGGAGCACACGATCACCACGTTGTCGGCGGCGTCGCGCATCACCTCGAGCTCGAATTCTTTCCACCCGGCGACGGACTTCTCCACGAGCACGCTGTTTACTGGGCTGGCGTCGAGCCCTTCGGCCACGGTGCGTCGCAGCTCGTCCATGTCGTGGGCGGTGGCCCCGCCCTTGCCGCCGAGGGTGAAGCTCGGACGGATGATCAGGGGAAACCCCGCCGTCTTCACCAGCTCCTCGGCCTCCTCGACGTGACGCACCGTGCGGCTCTCCGGCACGGCGAGGCCGATGCGGTCCATCGCCTCGTGAAACAGCCTCCGGTCCTCGGCCTTCTGGATAGAGTCCACGGAAGCTCCGAGCAACTCTACCCCGTGCTCTTGAAGCACCTCGGACTCGTAGAGCTCGATCGACAGGTTGAGCGCGGTCTGGCCGCCGAGGGTCGGGAGCAGGGCATCGGGCTGCTCGCGGCGGATGATTTCGGCCACCGTACCGGCCGTTAGCGGCTCGACGTAGGTTACGTCGGCGATCTCGGGGTCGGTCATTATGGTCGCGGGGTTCGAGTTGACCAGGATCACCCGGTACCCTTCCTCGCGCAGGGCCCGGCACGCCTGGGTGCCGGAGTAGTCGAACTCGGCGGCCTGGCCTATGACTATCGGACCGGAGCCCACTATTAGTATCGTCTCAATGTCGTCGCGGCGGGGCAACTCCTGCTACCTGTACCTTCCTAGACCGCTACCGGGTTGGTCTCGCCGGTCAACGTCTCCACGAACTCGTCGAAGAGGTAGCCGGAGTCCTGCGGGCCGGGGCTAGACTCTGGGTGGTACTGCACGCTCCACGCCCGGCGCTCGCGGTCCGCCACGCCCTCGACGGTGCCGTCGTACAGGTTGCGGTGGGTGAGCTCCACGCTCCCGGGCAGGCTGTCCTCATCTATGGCGAAGCCGTGGTTCTGACTCGTGATCTCGATCCTCCCGGTTCTCAGATTCCTCACCGGGTGGTTCGCACCGTGGTGGCCGAACGGCATCTTGTAGGTCTCACACCCTAAAGCTAAACCCAAGAGTTGATGTCCGAGACAGATGCCGAAGACCGGCAGCCTGCCTATGAGGCTCTCCAGCGTGCCGACCGCCCGCTGCAGGACCGCCGGGTCTCCGGGACCATTGGACAGGAAGAGCCCGTCCGGTTCCTGAGCCATCACCTCTTCCGCCTCGGCGCTGCCCGGGATCGCAACGACGGAGACGCCCCGGCTGCGGAGCTCCCTGTAGATGGAGCCCTTCACCCCGTAGTCCAGCGCGGCGACCCGGCAACGCTCCTCGCCAAAGGCCGGGAAAAGCGTGGGCCCGGCGAGCTCCGTACCGCCGGAGGCGAGGTCGAGGCCGGACATCTCGGGGTGGGAGTTGGCCTTCTCCTTTAGCCTGTTTACGTCTGTCTCCTCGGTGGAGATGACGCCGCGCATCGCGCCCTTGTCGCGCAGGTGCCGGGTAAGAGCGCGGGTGTCCAGACCCTCGACGCCGATCACGCCGCTCTCTTCCAGCGCGGCGGACAGGCCGCCCCCGCTGGCCCAGTTGCTGTGGTGTGGGGTGTACTCGCGTACGAGGACGCCGGCGGCCTGCACGCCGGGGGACTCGTCGTCGCCGGAGATCACGCCGTAGTTCCCTATTAGGGGGTAGGTGAAAAGCACGATCTGACCCCGGTACGACGGGTCGGTCACGGTCTCCTGGTAGCCGACCATGCTGGTGGTAAAGACCACCTCGCCGGCCACCTCACCCTCTCCCGCGAAGGTCCAGCCGTCGTAAGAAGCTCCGTCTTCCAGGACGAGCCTCGCCCGTCTACGTCCTCTCTCCAAGCCTCACTCCCATTCTGTCATGTACCAGCTCGCCGCCGACCATCGTGCCCACGACCCGGCCCCTTAGCCTGCGCCCGAGGTATGGACTATTGGACGACCGGCTGACCAGACTCTCCCGGCCGACGGTCCACTCCTCGGAGAGATCCACGAGCGTGAGATCCGCCGGCGCGCCGGGATAGATGCCGTGCCCACCCGTTAGCCAGCCTCCCGGGGCCGTGCTCATGGCCTCGACCAGCCGGGACAGCGGCAACTTTCCACCCTCCACCAGGTCCGTGTAGATGGCGGCGAACGCCGTCTCGTGACCCAGGAAACCGGGCGCGGACTCCTCGAAGGGGAGATCCTTCTCCTCCGGAGCGTGCGGCGCGTGATCGGTCGCCACGAAGTCGAGGATACCATCCCCGAGCGCGGCCCCCACACCGAACCTGTCCCCGTCCGGCCTGAGCGGCGGGTTTACCCGGAACCGGCCTTCGAGCGTGGAGACGAGCCCGTCCGTGAGCGTCAGGTGGTGCGGCGTGGTATCCCCGGTAACGTTAGGGCCGCCCCGCTTGAAGAAGCCCACGAGCGCCGCGGATAGCTCCGTCGAGACGTGGGTAATGTGTACCCGCGCCCCGGTCTCCCGCGCTAGCACGAGCGCCGTGGCCGTGGCGGCGTCCTCGGCGCTCGCCGGGCTCCCGGGGATACCGGCCAGCGCGGCCGCCGCTCCGTCGTGGACGACGCCGGTGGCCAGCGTGTGATCCTCGCAGTGCAGCAAAACCGGCAGCCCTGCATCGGCGGCGTAGAGCATACCGCTGCGCAGTATCCCCGCCGAGGCGGTCCCCAGCCCGTCGTCCGAGACGCAGACCGCGCCGGCCTCCTTTAAGAGCCGCATCTCGGTCAGACGCTCTCCGGCGAGCCCGACGTGCAGCGCGGCGCTTATGTAGGTCCGCACCCGGGACTCGCGCTCGATGCACCGGGCCAGGCCCTCGACCACCACGGGCCGGTCCACCACGGGGTCGGTGTTCGGCATCATCATAACGCCGGTGAATCCCCCGGCGGCCGCGGCGGCGGAGCCGGTCTCTATGCTCTCCTCTTCCTCGCGGCCCGGCGTGCGCCAGTGGGCGTGGACGTCCACGAACCCGGGAAAAAGGTGGAGACCGCCGGCGTCTATCTCGCGCACGCCGCGCAGATTCTCCCCCACCTCCGCAATGTACCCCCCTGAGATCCGCACATCCAGATAGCCGTCGAGTTCTTGAGAAGGGTCGAGGACGCGGGCGCCCCGGATCACGGTCTCTGGCATGGCCTCTGTAGCTTCCGGCGTCATCAGGCCGCCGCCTCCCTGCGGGCTCCGCTGTACATCTCCAGCACCGCGGAGCGGACGTGGATGCCGGCGGCCACCTGCTCGCGGATCAGGGACCGCTCGTCGAGCACCACGTCACCGGCGACCTCAACGCCCCGGTTCACCGGCCCCGGATGCAGCAAGCGTACTCCGCCTATCAGATGCTCACGCCTGACCCCGAACGAAGCGGCGTACTCCGCGACGGATGGGACCTCGGCCGAGGCCATGCGCTCCCGTTGCAGGCGCAGCGCGTACAGGGTATCCGCGCCCCAGGCCAGCGCCTCATCCACCGAGCCGAGCACCGGGCAGCCCCAGATACCGGCCGCATCCTCCGGCAGCAGCGTGCGCGGCCCGGCGAGAGCAACCTCCATACCGGCGGCCTTGAAGGCCGGGATCACGCTCCGCGCCACCCGGCTGTGCAGCACGTCGCCGACTATAGCCGCCCGGCGGCCCTCAAGCTCCTCGAAGCCGCCCCCGGCTTCGGCCAGAGCGTACAGGTCAAGCAGGGCCTGCGTCGGGTGCTGTCCGCGGCCGTCCCCGGCGTTCACGACCGGGGCCTCGGCGTAGCGGGCGGCGAGGGAGGCCGCGCCCGCCGCCGGATGGCGCAGCACGATGGCGTCGGCCCCGAGCCTATCGAGGGTTACCACGGTGTCTATCAGGGACTCGCCCTTTGAGAGCGAGGAGCCCTCGCCGGAGATCGAGACCACGTCGGCCCCGGCGCGGCGGGCGGCCAGCTCGAAGGAGGATGCCGTGCGGGTCGAAGACTCGAAGAATGCCAGGCACACGGTGTGTCCCGCGAGCCCGAAATGTACGTCGCCCGCCGCGTGCTCCCGGGCTCGCTCTATGATCTCCTGCAACTCTCCGAGGGAGACGTTTTGCAGGGAGATGAGATCCCGGCACTCTCTACTCTGCAACCCGGATCACCCCATCCTCTCCGTCGGTTTCGGAGAGCCTTACGAGCACCCGTTCACCGCGGGCGGTCGGGATGTTCTTTCCGACGTAGTCGGCCCTGACGGGTAGCTCCCGGTGACCGCGGTCCACGAGGATGGCGAGCTGTATCGCCGCCGGGCGGCCGAGCTCCAGCAGGGCCTCCATCGCGGCCCGTGAGGTGCGGCCGGTAAAGAGCACGTCGTCCACCAGCACGACGTTCCGGCCCTCGACGTCGAAGGGCACGTCCGACCCGAGAAGCTCCGCCTCCCGTTCCGTCCCCTGATCCGCCTCATCGGAGCCCAGGTCGTCGCGGTGCAGGGTGATGTCGAGAGAGCCCACCGGCACGTCCAGCCCCTCGAAGTGGCGGACGTTGTGGGCGATCCGGTACGCCAGCGGGGCGCCGCGCGTCAGCACGCCGACCAGCGCCAGGTTATCCAGGTTGGAGGCGTTGCGCTCCAGGATCTCGTGCGAGATACGCCGCAGGGAGCGGCTGACGTTGTCCGGGTTCAGCACCGTGGACACCGTGGAGCTTTCGCGCTCCAGCCCACGCGCCTCTCCGGCTCCGAAACGGCTGTTCAAGCCTCTGTCCTCCTTTGCGCCTCGCGGGACGCGATTAAAGGTTTGTGAAGTTCCAGATGACCCGGCGGATGATCCAGAACTCTGCTTTAGCTCGTTAAGCTCGGGATACGCTACTAGAGCCGCCGGGAAAGTTCAAGTCTCGAACCCGAGGCCGGAGGCGGACGCGAGAAGGTCCCAGGGTATCCCGGCCTCGAATTCCAGAGGCTCTCCGGTGACCGGGTGGATGAAACTCAGGCTCTCGGCGTGGAGCCAGAGGCGCGCGCCTCTAGCCCCACCGACGCGGGTCCCGTACAGAGGGTCTGCGTACACCGGGTGCCCTATGGCCGCGAGGTGGACCCGGATCTGGTGCGTCCTCCCGGTCTCCAGCCGCACCCGGAGCATCGTGTACCCGCCTTTATCCTCACCTTTATCCCCGGAGACGGCGGCGAGCGTCTGAAAATGGGTCACGGCCTTCTTGCCCAGTCCGGCGGCCATTAGCGTGGGGTTCTCCGGGTGACGGCCGACCGGAGAGTCCACCGTCCCCGTGCGCGGCAGCCCGGAGCCCAGCACCACGGCCCGGTAGATACGTCCCACGCTACGCTCGGAGAGCTGCTCCACGAGCCCGCCGTAGGCCTCTTCGCTCTTCGACAACGCCAGGAGCCCGGAGGTATCGCGGTCGAGGCGGTGCACGACGCCGGGACGCACCGGGTCATCTCCGCCAATTATGCCGCGCGAGACGAGGGCGTTCACCAGCGTGCCGGACGGGTTCCCGGCCCCGGGATGCACCACGAGCCCGGCGGGCTTGTCCACCACTAGCAGGTGAGCGTCCTCGTAGACCACGGGGACCGGGATCTCCTCCGCCTGCACGCCCGGCTCGGCGGTGGTCTCCACTACCACGGTCTCCCCGGAACCAACCCGGTAAGACGGCGACGTCCGCCGCTCGCCCCCGGCCTCGACCAGCCCCTCCTCCACGGCGCGGCGGGCCGCGCTCCGGCTCATTCCGGTTCCGAGCGAGACGAGCCGATCCAGCCGCTCACCGCCCATCTCCCGGGATACGTCGAACTCCTCCCTGACGGAGGAGTCTCTATCCACCATTTCCACCGAGGACGTTATCTAGCGCCTCGTACACCTGCTCCCGGGACACGTCCCTCACGAGCGCAACCTTGTCGCGGCTAGAAGCGCCGCGGATCACCTCTACCCCGGAGTCGCTTACGCGAAAAGCCGCCGCCAGAAGCCTCTCGGCCTCGGCGTTCGCCCGGCCCCCTTCTGGCGGGGCCGCCACGGAGAGCTTTACGGCCCGCTCGCCGTAGAACCCTTTTATCCCGGGCTTTTTGGCCCCGGGCGAGACGCGGAGAGAGATCTTCACGCCTTCACCGCACTCACTCAGGCACCCTCTAGCCACGCCGGCGCAGAAAACGGCCGCGACGGGGATCGCCGTTCTCCTCACTCAGGGTATCTGCTCCATCCCCTGGCTCCTCTGCCCGAGGGCCTTCTTCAACACCCTCCTCCAGACCGGGCTCCCGGGCCTTACTGGACCCGTCACCGGAGTCTCCAGCCTCACCTACTTCCTCGGCGGTCTCGTCGCTGCTTTGGGACCGTGGCTCCTGCCCGGCTTCTCTCTCGGTCTCTACCTGCTCGGTCCCCTGCCGCTGCTCTTGACGCTCCTGATCGGCGGCCTCGCGGGCCTCGGTTATGGCCTCTGTGTCGAGGCTCTCTTCGAGGGGGACCTCGATCTCACGGGCGACGGAGGCATTCGAGTCGTCGAGGCTCTGCAGGTATCCTTCCAGGAGTTGCCGAAGCTCGGTATCTAACCTACTCCTGGTTTCGCGCAGAGCCTCGTAGGAACTGTGGACTCGTTCGACCTTGTCCGAGGAGTCAGCGAGCCTCTCGCGGGCACTCGTCTCCGCGTCGTGGATGATGACCTCGGCCTCGCGCCGGGCGGCCTCCTGGTAGTCGCTCGCGGCCTTCTCGGCCTGTACGAGGGTGGCCCGGATCGAGCCCTCCAGGCTCTCGTACTGCTGTATCGTGGCCCGCGCCTCGTCCAGCTCCGCCGTGAGCCGGGCCTGCTCGCCACGGACAGCGTCCAGCTCGTCGGCGACGGCGTCGAGTAGGTCGTCCACCTCGTCCGGGCTGTAGCCCCGGACGCTACGCCTGAACTCCTTGTAGCGAAGTTCGTCGGGTTCCAACGCCCTACCCGGTTTCCTCTATCCCGTCACCGGAGCTATGAAGAGCCCGATGATCGTGTTCAGCAGGCTGCGCAGGATCAGGAGTCCGATCACGAGAATAATCGGTGAGAGATCCAACCCCATGCCGCCGAGCCTGAGTGGTGGTATCCGGCTGCGGATCGGCATCACGAGCGGGTTGATCATGCTGGTAACGAAGTCGTGCAGGCGCTGCAGCGCGTCGTTCGAGGGGTAGCCGATCCAGCCAAAGATGATCCAGATGATGAGCAGGCCCATCATTATGTAGAAGCCGTACTGCACTATCCCGGCCAGCAGCCCGGCTATGCTGAAGCCGAATATCGGCTCTCCCTGCAGAGCCAGGCCGACGGGACTCGCCGCGCTCAAGACTTACCCATCTCCCGGGCCTGATCCGTCGCCGAGCGTACCCCGTCGTAGACGGCCCCGGCGAACCCGGAGCGTTCCATCGCCACGAACGCGGCGGCGGTCGTGCCGCCGGGGGTCATCACCTCGTCCCTGACCTGGTGCGGGCTGCTGTCTTTGAGCATCACCGCCGTGCCCTGCAGCGTGCCGGTCACGAGCTTCCGGGCCACGTCGCGCGGAATCCCCTCGCGCACCCCAGCCTGCACCAGGGCATCGGCGAACAGGGCGACGTAGGCCGGGCCGGAGCCGTGCAGCGCGGTCGCGGCGTCGAAGAGACTTTCGGGCAGCTCCACCGCCTCGCCGACGGAGCGGAAGATCTCCAGCACCGCCGGGAGAGTATCCTGTCCGGCCTCGTTCGCCGTTACCACGGCGGAGCCGAGCCCGACCGAGGCACAGACGTTGGGCATGATCCGCAGTACCGCCGTACCTTCGGGCAGCCTCCCGGATATGGTGTCCAGGGTGACACCGGCGGCCACGCTCGCCACCGCCTTGTCGGTGCCCTGTATCTCGGGTGAGATCTCATCGAGCACCTCCCCGACGTTCCAGGGCTTGACCGCTATTATCGTCAGGTCGCTCTCGGCGACGAGCTCCCGGTTGGAGGAGGTAGTGTGGAGCCCGTACTTCTCGGAGTAATAGCCAAGCTGCTCCGGGTGTACGTCGCTCAACGCGATGTCGAACTCCCTGGAGTCCGAGAGCCTCGCGAGGAGCGATCCACCCAGCTTTCCCGCGCCTATCAAGCCTACCTTCATGCGGCTCCTCTGCTGCTAGATTACTTCTAGGTTGCTGCCGCCTCTCTGCTAGAGCTGATTAAAAAACGCCCGCTCCGCCAGCCGCTTGCGCTCCTCGGCGCTGACCTCGACGTTGCGCGGCGTCAGAAGAAAGACCCGGTTGGCGACGCTCTGGATCTGGCCGTCGAGCGCGTAGGTGAGCCCGGAACAGAAGTCCACCATCCGGCGCGAAAGCTCGACGTCCACGTTCTGGAGGTTCAGGATCACCGGCTGCTGGCGCTTGAAGCGGTCGGCCAGCGCCTGCGCGTCGTTGAACGCGGCCGGCTCCAGCACGCTTACCTTCGCGGGCGTGCTGTTGTTGTCCGGCACGGCTCTCAGGTGCTGTCCCTGACTGCCGCCGCGCTCCCTGGCCGGGGGCTCGCTGCCGAACAGGTCTCCCAGAGAGGTCCCGAAGGCGGAGGAGCGATCCTGGCGGCCGTAGCGCCTGGGACCCTCTGAGCCGTCTCCGGCGCCCGCAGCCCCCGTGGAACCCGCGGCCCCCGTGGCGGCGAGCTCCCCGCCGCGGCGGTCCCGGTAACGCTCTCCCTGGCGATCCTCCGCGCGCTCGTCCTCGTACTCGTCGTCGTAGTACTCGTCCTCGGTGCCGAATCCGAACCAGGCCGCCATGCGGTCCAGGCTGTCCTTAACTCCCATCCTGCCTCCTCGCGGGCCTCACGTGCCACGACGCTCGATCAAAGTTCTTCCAACCCTTAATAAGGTAGCCCCCTCCTCCAGTGCCACTCGGTAATCTCCGCTCATTCCCATTGAAAGCTCCGAGAGGTCGAAGTGGGGAGCCCACTCCCCTCGAAGACTATCACGGATGGCCCTCAGCTTTGCGAAAACATAGCGTACATCCCCGGGGTCTTCAACTTGGGGCGCCACGGTCATGAAGCCCCGCACGCGGACGTCCCCTTCTGTGGAGGCGGCGGTCTCCAGCAGCCGCTCCACCTCATCCTCCCCGACGCCGTACTTGGCCTCCTCGCCGCTGACGTTTACCTGGAGCAGAACTTCGGTACCGGAGACACCGGCCTCGGGGACACGCTTCGCGAGCTCCTCTATGAGCCTCTCGGAGTCGACGGAGTGGATCAAGCTCACCCTCGGCACCACGTCCTTCGCCTTGCGGCGCTGGAGGTGACCTATGAAGTGCCACTCGAAATCGTCCCCGAAACGGTCCTGCTTGTAGGCCAGATCCTCTGACTTGTTCTCCCCCAGAAGCGTGACCCCGGCATCCCGGAGCATGGATACCTGCTCCACCGTGTAGTACTTGCTCGCCACGAGCATCCGGGCCTCGGAGCCGCCGCGCCCGCTACGCTCCAGGGCAGACCGCATCTCTTCTCCTACATGGGAGAGCCTGTCCCGCAGAACCTCGTCGGTAACCTCCAAGCTAGGCTTCCCGCGCTTTCAGATCTCCCGAATTCCCGGGTTCAACCGCCCGGGCCACGGCCGTGAGGTTGCGCCCGGTGGTGGGTTTTTGCTTGCGGTGGGAGTAGAAGAGGTCCGGGCGACACCCCGTACACAGGCCGAGGTCGTGTATCTCGCAGACGCCCGCCTCCTCCAGGTTGCGCTTTATCGCCTCCGGCAGAGAGAGGTAACGCCCCTCCGCCACGCCCGCGCCGAACCGCCGCTCGAAGTCGGCGGCGATCTCCTCCGAAACCTCGTAGCAGCAGCCCCGGATGCACGGCCCTATGTACGCGGCTACGTCCGCGGGCTCCGGCGACATCTCTCTTACCGCGTTCCCCGAGACGCCCGCGAGCGTGCCCCGCCACCCGGAGTGGACCATGCCGACCTCATCCCGGGAGGCCAGCGCCACGGGCACACAATCCGCGACCGCCACTACCAGCGAGAGCCCGGCCTCCGAGCTAACGAGCGCGTCGCCCTCGCCGGCCATCCCGGGGGCGTCTACCCGGTACACCCGATCACCCGCCTGCTGACGTACCCAGGCGGTCTCGTTATCGTGCATGGACGACCGGATCCGGGCCAGATTCTCCGAGACGGCTTCCTCGCCATCCCCGACCTTGGTGGAGACGTTGAGGCTCTCGTACGGAGCCTCTGATACACCCCCGAGCCGCGTAAAGAACCACACGCTGGCCCCGTCCGGCTCGGGATCTGGCGTCACGTAGACCGCCCCGCTCCCGGCCTCGCGCAGGGCCCAGGTGCTCCGGGTATCTGTCCGGGTCATCGGGTCAGGCTACCTGCGACGCAAGAAAGCAGGGATGTCCAGCGGGTCGCCCTCTTCCTCCTGGGAAGTCTGCGGCTCCTCCGCCGGGGCCCGATACCGCTCCTGACGCTGGGGCTGCTCCTCGCGGCGCTCGCGGCGCTGGTTTGCGAGACGCTGGTCGAACCCGGTGGCGATCACGGTCACGCTCACCCGGTCCCCGAAGGACTCGTCCACCACCGCGCCGAAGATCAAGTTCGCGTCCTGATGGGCTGCGCCGTGCACTATCTCGGCGGCCTCGTTAACCTCGAAAAGCCCGAGCTCCGGACCGCCGGTGATGTTCAGGATGATCCCGGTCGCCCCCTCGATGCTCGCCTCCAGAAGCGGGCTGGAGATGGCGGTCTTCGCGGCCTCCTCGCCCCGGTTCTCGCTACTGGACTCCCCGATACCCATCAAGGCCGAGCCGGACTCGCTCATGATCGTGCGCACGTCGGCGAAGTCCAGGTTTATAAGACCCGGAACCGTTATGAGATCCGTGATGCCCTGCACGCCCTTGCGGAGCACGTCGTCGGCCATCTTGAAGGCGTCCATCATTGACGTGCGCTTCTCCGCGACCTGCAGCAGGCGGTCGTTCGGGATGGTTATCAGGGAGTCCACGTTCTCCCGCAGACCCTGTATACCCTCCTCGGCATAGGTCGAGCGCCGCCGCCCCTCAAAGGTAAACGGCCGGGTAACCACCCCGACGGTTAGCGCCCCCGCATCGCGGGCGAGCTTTGCGACCACCGGGGCCGCCCCGGTACCCGTGCCGCCGCCCGTGCCAGCCGTGACGAAGACCATGTCGGCCCCGCGCATGGCCTCTTCTATCTCCGACTTACTCTCCTCGGCGGCCTCCATCCCGACCTTGGGATCGGCGCCCGCCCCGAGACCCCGGGTCAGCTTCTCGCCGATGTGGATCTTCACGTCCGCGTCGCACATCTGCAACGCCTGGGCGTCGGTGTTGATCGCCACGAACTCCACGCCCTGCAGGCCGGAGTTGATCATGCGATTCACCGCGTTCGTGCCGCCGCCGCCGATGCCGACGACCTTGATCACCGCAAGATAGTTAGTCCCAGAGTCCAACATTTCTCTCTAACCCTCCATCGCCTTTTCTCCCATCAACCTGGCCTCCTTGGGCCTACTCCCCGAAAAGGGCCCCTCCGGGAACTAAACTCCCCTGAACCAACCCTTGATCGTGGAGACTATGCTACCAAAACTGCTCCGTGTTGCACCTTCACCTTTCAGTTCAACCTCACTGTTATTCGCGGCGTACCTCAACAGCCCAACGGCCGTGGCGTACTGAGGCTGATGCACGGGTTTAAAGTTTCCCGGAAGGGGATTCGGTAAGGCAACCCGGGTCTGGAGCCCGGTTATATCGTGCGCAAGCTCCGGCATACCGTCTAGCAGGGCGCCGCCACCGGTGAGCACGAGCTCGGAGAGGCCGTCACTAACGCGCGCCTCATCGAGTGAGTCCCGGGCGAACTCCAGTATCTCCCGCGCCCGGTACTCCAGGATCTGGCTCATGAAGTGGGCACTGTAGTGCTTGCCGTCGAGCTCCGCCGTGGCGACCTCGTCCACGATGCCGGAGAGCACGGAGCCGTAGCCCACCTTTAGCCTCTCGGCGTCGTCATAGGAGAGCTTCAGGCCGTAGGCGAGATCCGAGGAGAGGCTCTGACCCCCGAGCGATACCACGGCCGAGTGGGTCAACGCCCCCCCGCCGGAAAACGACGCTATGTCCGTCGTGCCGCCACCCATGTCCAACAGCGCCGCCCCGGCCTCTAGCTCTCCATCCCTGAACACCGCGGCGGATGACGCCAGAGGCTCGAGCACCACTTGAGACACCTCGACCCCGCAGTCTTCCACCAGACCCAGAAGGCTCTGGATGTCCGGTACCGCCCCCGCGACCACGTGTGCCCGCATGGTGACCCGCCGCGCCGTCATCCCGACCGGATGGTAGATACCGTTCTCCCCATCCAGGGTAAAGCTCCTCGGGACTACTTGTATTATGCGGTTATTTTCTCCGGGATCCAGCCGACCTGCTTCCTTTTTGAGGCGCTCGACGAACTCGCTGGTTACGGTGTTTTTGCGGGAGCGGTTGGCGAGGGTGGCCCCGGCGTTGAAGGAGGAGATGTGGCCCCCGGCTATGCCGACTACCACCGGCCCCCGGGGAGGACCGCACTGCCGGATGGCCGAGGAGACGGCCTCGCGGGCGGCGGCGGGGTCCACGACCATCCCGCGCCTGAGACCGTGGCTCGGCGCCTCGCCCACAGAGAGCACCTCTGGAGTCCCGCCGGGTGCGTCTACGGAGCCCGAGATGGCGACCACCTTGGTCGTGCCGACGTCTATACCGTAGATCCCATACCCCTCGTGGCCCTCTTGCCGCGTCAAGCTACGTCCTCGCTACCCGCCATTCGGCGCCCGGGATGCCTGGGCCGGAGCGGTCCCGACCACCACGCGCCCCGGCGTCCGCAGGTCGAAGTAGCGAGCCTCGCCACGGTCGCGCAGCAGCCCCTTGAGCACCCGAGCCTGGCCGCCGCCGATCTCCCCGGATACGAGGGCCAGCACCCGGGACTCTTCCGGCCCCCGAAGCGAAAGCTCGACACCGGGGGCGCCCACGGACTCCACGGACTCTACCTGTATCCCGTTACGCTCCAGAACCTTCTGCACCGACCGTATCTCCCGTAGCCTCGCCTCGCTCAACTCTATCTTCCTCAGAGAGGCCCCGCCGAGCCCGGGGAGCCGGGTGCCGTCCTCGGCCAACACCACCCTCTCGTCTCCCGCGAGGCTGGCGTTCAACGCGGCGTCTCTCTCCTCAACCTCTACTACAACAATACCTGAGTCCCAGCTTTTGTTCACACTCACACCTTTAACCCAAGGGTTAGACTCTACCTCGCTCTCCAGGTCGCGGGCCGAGATCATGGGCAGGCTGGCGCGTTCCGGGACGTCCTCTACGATGGCGGAGGCAGGGAGCATCTCGTTACCCTCTACCCGGACGTTCTCGACCGGGAACAGGAGGTAGAGCGAGATCAGGGCAACACTGAGGCCGAGGGCGAGGAAGGCCAGGGTACGGGACGCGGCGACTATAGCCTTCCGCCGGGCGGTCCTCCGGGACTTTTTCCTGGACCAGGTATCAGCCAAGGCTCGGGCTCACAGGAGATTTAGTAGCTCGTCGCCCACGGCGGAGATGTCTCCGGCACCCATGGTAAGCACGGTGTCCTTCGGTCCCGAGATGGAGCTCAGGACCCGCGCTATCTCCCGCTGCTCGGGAATATAGTAGACGTCGGCCGGTCTTCCGTCCACCTCGCAGATGGAGTCCACTATGAGCTTCCCGCTCACCCCGGGCTGAGGTGTCTCTCCCGCGCCGTAGACGTCGGTTATGAGCACCGTATCGGCCGAAGAGAAGCACTCGCCAAACTCCCGGTGCAGGGTGCGGGTCCGGGAGTAACGGTGGGGCTGGAAGACCGCGATCACCCGCCCCTCCGGGTCCGTGGTGGCGCGGGCGACCTCCAGTGTGGCGGCGAGCTCTGTCGGATGGTGGGCGTAGTCGTCCACGACCCGGACCTCGCCGCTTTCACCCTTGATCTGGAACCGGCGCCTTACCCCGCCGAAGGTGGATAGCGAGCGGGCCGCCTCGTAAGGATCGTGTCCGAGCCACCGGGCGACGGCCGCGGCGGCGAGGGAGTTCAGGATGTTGTGCCGGCCGAACACCCCGAGCTCCACGAGGCCGCGCTCCTCGCCATCCTCGAAGAGGACGTAGCTGTTCTGGGAGCGGAGCTCGGCCTGGAGATCCCCCGCACCGATGCCGTACGTGGTGACCGCGCAGCGGGCTCTTGCGGCGAGCATCACGCACGAAGGATCTTCCGCCCAGGTTATGAGGTGGCCGTCCTCGGGCAGCGAGTTCACGAACCTACCGAAGGTGTCCAGAACGTCGTCGAGAGAGGCGTAGAAGTCCGGGTGGTCGAACTCGGCGTTGGTAATGACGGCGGCCCGGGGCCGGAGATACAGCAGGGATCGGTCGCTCTCGTCGGCCTCGGCCACCACCAGCCCCGGAGCACCCTCCACGACGTTGGAGCCGATGTCGTTGAGCTCGCCCCCGATCAGGGCCGTCGGGCTGTCTCCAACGGCTTTCAGGGCGTGGGTGGTCATGCTGGTGGTGGTGGTCTTGCCGTGGGTGCCGGATATCGCGACGCTGCGCTCCGTCTCGAGGATGCGGGCGAGCGCGGCGGCGCGGGGCACCACCGGGATCGAGCGCCGCCGGGCCTCTATAAGCTCCAGGTTGGTCTCTGGTATGGCGGTCGAGACGACGACCTGCTCGGCGTCCCCAACCTGTCCGGTATCGTGACCGATGTAGACCTTAATGCCGGACTCCGAGAGCCGGCGCGTATACGGCGACTCCTTGAGGTCCGAGCCCGTCACGACGTGCCCGCCGCCCTGGAGAACCTCCGCGATACCGCTCATGCCGGCCCCGCCGATGCCTACCATGTGAATCCTCAAGACCTTTGCTCCTCACTCCCGGTTGCTGCCGCCTTTAGCATCCTGCGGGCGACCTCGTCCGAGGCCCCCGGCGTTGCGAGCGCGGCCATCCTCCGGCCAAGCTCCGTCCTGCGCCCGTCGTCGTCCAGCAGCCGCTCGACCCGGTTGCGCAGGCTCGTGGGGGTGACCTCTTCGTCGAACATGAGCTCGGCGGCCCCACGCAGGGTGAAGTACCGGGCGTTCTCTAGCTGGTGGCCGCCAGCCGCGTAAGGGTAGGGCACGAGTATCGCGGCCTTGCCCGCGGCGGCGACGTCGAACAGAGAGCCCGCTCCGGCCCGGCTAACGACCACGTCGGCCGCCGCCAGCAGACGCCACATCTCCGGCTCGTACTCCACGATCCGGTGCCGCGGGTTGTCCGTCGAGAGCCGCGGGTAGTCCCGCCGGCCGGCGACCTGCACGACCGAGTAGCCCGTCTCACCGGAGAAGGCCTCCGCCGCGGCCAGGTTCACGTGCAACGCCCCGCCCGAGCCGCCGAAGATCACGACCACCGGAGGCTCGAGGCCAAGGCGCTCCAGGGCCTGCTCCCTGGCCTCCTCACCGGCGGCTTGCAGAGACTGCGGCCGCGTCGGCATGCCGACGTTGACCCCGTTCTCCAGTGCCTCCTTGGCCGCCGGGAACGTTACGAGCACCTCGCGGGTCAGGCGGCTGGCGAAGCGGTTGACCTTGCCGGGCACCGAGTTCTGCTCGTGCAGGAAGGTCGGCACCCCGAGCATCCTCGCGGCGAGCACGGCCGGGGCGCTGGCGTAGCCGCCCACACCGAGCACCGCGCCGACCCGGGACCGGCGCACGAGCCTCAAGCACCCGGCCAGAGCGCGGCCGAGACGGTACACGGCCAGTGCCCGCCCGGCGAGGCCGCCGGAGAGGCCGGAGAGCGGCAGCCGGTGCAGCGGGTAGCCTGCGGCGGGGACGAGCTCGGACTCGATGCCGGACTCCGATCCGACGAACCCCACCCCGGCCCCCATCTTTCGCAAGCTATCCGCTACGCACAGTGCGGGGATCACGTGCCCCCCCGTACCGCCGCCGGCTATCAGTATCCGGGGCGCTCCCGGCGCCCGCGGCGCGGCGCGGCCGCCGCTCTCCGGCTCGTCCGGAATCTCCGTGTCTCCCGCCGCTAGCGCGGGGTCTGGCCTCTCTTGCTCGCTCACTATCCTCCGATATTCTGTATAGGATTCCCACTGCGGCAAAGCTGACTATAACGCTCGACCCTCCGCTGCTGATAAACGGCAGCGTCATGCCCGAAAGCGGCAGCACCCCGAGGGTCGCGCCCATGTTGAACGTCGCCTGAACCACCAGGACGGTCGACACCCCGGCGGCCATACACCGGCCGAGCACCGAGGGGGCGCGGAGCGCGATCTTGTACCCCGCCAAAGCTATGAAGCAGAAGCCGAGTATCACAGCCAGCATCCCCGGCAGGCCAAGCTCCTCCCCGATCAGGGCGAAGATCATGTCCGTCCCGATCTCGGGCACCGTGTGTCCGAGCTCTCCGGCTCCGGGACCGCTACCGAGCAGCCCGCCGGACTTTATAGCAGTCATGGCCTGGACCGTCTGGTAACCCTCGCCCTCTGGAGAGGCCCAGGGGTTGAGGAAGGTGAAGAGCCGCTCGCGCCGGTAGGGCTCTGCCACCATGACGGCCGCGAGCGCGGCGCCTCCCAACCACGCGGCGATCACCAGCCCCCGGGTCCTGAGCTCGGATGCCCACAGTACCCCTGCGACGCCGGCGAGCAGCACGGCGGTGGTGCCGAAGTCCGGCTCCAGGATTATAAGCAGCAGCAGAATACCTATGGCGCAGAGCGGCCTCACGATGTCCGACATCCCCGCGCCGCCGCGCACGGCCCGTCCCCGCGATATGGCACAGCTCAGCACGATAATGGCGGCGAGCTTGGCGAACTCCGCCGGCTGCAGGCTGAAGAAGCCGAGATCCAGCCAGCGCCTCGCCCCGCCCGCGACCACGCCTACGCCCGGGATCAAGACCAGCAACAACGTCAGGAGGCTGGCCCCGTACACCCAGGGCGCCAGCCTCCGCCACCTGGTGTAGCGCATCCGGCTCACGAGCACGAAGACGCCCAGCCCGAGCGCCAGATGTAAGGCCTGCTTGATCAGGTACACAGCCCCGTACTCCTCGGCCGTCGCCGAGTACACCATCACGACGCCGAGCAGGCCGAGCGCGAGCGCGGCCATGAACAGATTGTTCCTGAGGGTCATCATCCCGGCTCCCTCCCGATGGCGACGCCCGAAGCGCGCGGTGTATCCGCGCAGCAAAGCCGGGCGAACGCCTCACCCCGCTCCGCGTAGCCGGCAAACTCGTCGAAGCTCGCGCACCCCGGCGACAGGAGCACCACGTCACCGGCCCGGGACCGGGACTCGGCCTCGGATACGGCCTCCGCCAGACCGGCGGCCCGCCCCAACCCGACACCGTAGCCCGACGCCGCCTCGGCGAGGGAGTCCGCGATGCGCCCGCCGGCCTCCCCATAACAGACCACCGCCCGGCAGCCGGAGAGGTACGAGGCGGCCTCCGAGAAGTCCGTGTGCTTCTCAGATCCCCCGAGCAGCAGCACCACGGGCCTCTCGAGCCCCGAGAGCGCCGCCGCGACCGCCGCCGGATTGGTAGCCTTCGAGTCATCCACGTACAGCACGCCCCCTCGCTCTCCCACGACCTGCATCCGGTGGGCCTTCATCCGATAGCCCGACAGCCCGCCCCGTATCCCCTCCGCGTCGGCGCCGAGACTCCCGGCTAGGGCGGCGGCGGCGAGCGCGTTCTCGTGGTTGTGGCGGCCCGCGAAGCCGAGCTCCTCCACCTCCAGTATCCGCTCTCCCCGCAGGTACAGCCCGCCGCCCCCGACCCGCGTGCCGTCGGCGCCACCGGCTCCGACGAGTATCTTCTCCGCCGGAAGGTCTTCGGCGGCCTCGATGCACACCGGATCGTGGGCGTTTAGCACGGCGAGATCCCAGGCTCCCTGACCGTCGAATACGCGCAGCTTGTCCTGCGTGTACTCCTCGAAGGAGGAGTGCCAGTTCATGTGGTCGGGGCGCACGTTCAGCAGCGCGGCGGCCCCGAACCCGGGCTCCGGTAGGTAGTGGAGCTGGAAGGAGGACGCCTCAAGCACCAGGTTCCCGGCGCGCCGTATCTCTTCCAGCCGCCCGGTCAGGGCGCTCCAGGAGTTGCCCGCGACCACGTGCGGAATGCCGGAGGCTTCCAGGATGGCCCGCGCCATGTCCGCCACCGTGGTCTTGCCGTTGGTGCCGGTCACGGCGGCGACCCGGACGTCTTTGCCGAGAAGCTCCAGGCCGAGCGCGACCTCCGATACAACCGGCAAACCACGCCGCTCGGCCTCCGTTAGCACCGGGTCCCGGGGCGGTACTCCGGGGCTCGTAACCACCCGCCACACCCCACCCAACACCTCATCCAGAGCCTCGGCCCCGGCGCCCGGTCGGGTCTCGACGCCGAGCCCCTCAAGGCGGGCGGCCACGTCACGAGCGGCCCCGGTATCGGCGGAGTCCGCCGCGAGCACCGGATAGCCCCGCTCCGCCAGGGCACGCGCCGCGGCCTCCCCGGACTCTCCGAGGCCGTACACCAGCGTCTTATCCGAGCCTCTCGAAACTCTCGACGAGGCCACCTCAGACCGCCGTGTACAGGGTCAGGTAGTAGATCATGAACCCGGCGGCGGCGAAAGCCGCCTGCAAGATCCAGAAACGGACCACGATCTTGTTTTCCTGCCAGCCCGAGAGCTCGAAGTGATGGTGTATCGGGGCCATCTTGAAGATGCGGCGCCGGGTCAGCTTGAAGTACCCGAACTGCAGGATCACGGACAGAGCCTCCAGCACGAACACCCCCCCGATTATCGGGAGGAGCATCTCCGTCTTGGTCAGGATGGCCGCCGCCGCCAGCACGCCGCCGATGGCCAGAGAGCCGGTATCTCCCATGAACACCTCGGCCGGGTGGGAGTTGAACCACAGAAAACCCACAACCGCCCCGGCCATGCCGCCACACAGCACGGCCACGTCGTACTGGCGTTCCAGAAAGGCGATGGCGGTGTACACCAGGAGCGAGATACACCCGGCTCCGGCGGCCAGCCCGTCCAGGCCGTCGGCGAGGTTCACCGCGTTGGTGGTGCCCACGATCACGAGCAGCATCAGCACGCTGAAGAGCACGATCCCGATAATCCCCGGCCCCAGCACCAGGTTCTGCTCGAAGCCCGGCACCACGACGTTCTGGGTGATCCCCACGTAGCGTAGCGCGAGTATGTCGGCCACGAGCACAGCGATCCCTAGAAACAGGAACTTGAGTCGTACCGACAGCCCCTCGTTCTGCTTTTTGGTGATCTTCTGCCAATCGTCGTAGAGCCCGATAGCCGCCACGGAAAAGACTATTATCAACGCGGCGAGCGTTGAGAAGGTCGGCCGGGCCACCACGAAGAGCGCGGCCAGCAGCCCGATCAGCACCATCACCCCGCCCATCGTGGGGGTTCCGGCCTTTATCAGATGGGTCTGCGGCCCTTCCTCCCGGACGAACTGGCCGAACTTCTTGACCTGCAGCCACTCTATGAACTTGGGGCCGAGCGCGAGGGTCACCATCATCGCGACCCCGGCGGCCAGGATCACGCTAAACAACGGCCAGATCTTCCCTGAGACGGCTCGAAACGGCCTCTAGCCCTACGCCGCGGGACCCCTTGACGACCACGTAGTCGCCGCTTTCGAGATAACCCTTCAAACCTTCTCCGGCCGCGGCGGCGTCATCGTAGAGAACGGCCTCTCCCGCGAAACCTTCCGCGTACCACCGGGCCTCGTCCCCGACGCAGACCAGGAGCCCAACGCCGAGCTCCGTCGCCAGAGCCCCGATCTCCCGGTGATACTCTCGGGCGCCGGCCCCGAGCTCGAACATGCCGCCGAGGACGGCGACGAGCCTGCCGCCAGCCCGGACCTCCTCCGCCCCGTGACGGAGCACCGCCTCGTTTGCGACCGGCGAGGCGTTGTAGGAGTCGTCGTAGACCACGATACCGTCCCGCAGCCGGTACACCTCGCCGCGCAGCCCGGTGCGCTTCAGGCGGGCAATACCCCGGGCACAGTCCTCCAGGCTTACCCCCAGCGCGAGCGCGCCGCCGGACGCCGCGAGCAGCGGCTCCACGAGATGCGCCCCGAAGACCGGAGACTCCACCCGCACCTCACGCCCCCCGTAATGCACGGTAAACGATATCCCCGCTTCGCCTCCCGCCACCTCGGAGGCAGTGATGCTCTCCCGCTCACCCGCCGCGTCAAGATCCCCGCCGAACACGATGCGCCGGGCAAAGGGGCGTCCGCGGCCGGTGGCCGTGGTGGATACGTCGTGGGGATAGACCAGGGTGCCGGTATCCGGCAGAGCGTCCGCGAGCTCGCCCTTGGCGGCGGCCAGATCCTCCAGGCTTCCGAAAGACTCCAGGTGTACCGGCGACACCGCCGTGAGCACCCCGATCTCGGGCGGGGAGATCCGGCACAGATGCGCTATGTCTCCGGTGTGGGTCGCTCCCATCTCCAGCACCAGCGCCTCGGTATCCTCCCCGGCCGCCAGCAGGGTCAGCGGCAGCCCGATCTCGTTGTTGTAGTTCCCCTCGGTCGCCGAGACCCGCATCCCGGCGGCCCGGAGTATCGCCGCGAGCGCGTCCTTGGTCGTGGTCTTCCCGACGCTGCCCGTGATGCCGACCACCCGCGGGGGCCGCACGTCTTCCCGCGTGAGGCTCCACCGGGCCAGATCCTGTAGCGCCCACAGGGGGTCCTCGACCACTAGCGTCGGAACCTCCAGGGGCCGGGAGGACACGACCGCCACGGCGCCGTTGCGGTGGGCCTCGCCGGCGAACTCCGCGCCGTCGGTGTTGCCGCTCAACGCGAAGAAGAGCTGTCCGGCCCCCGGCCGCACCTCGCGGGAGTCCGCCACCCCGCCCCTCACGATCGCGCCGCCGTCCACCGAGCCCGGCGGCTCGGCCCCGATCACCCGGGCAACGGTTTCGAGAGACACCGGCCTCACCCGCCACCACCTCCCTGTTTGCGGCCATTAGGCGCGGGGTAGTCGCCGGTCGCGGCGTCCGGGTAGCCCGGAAGCCCGTCCTCGTCGAAACGCTCCGGGCTGCCGGAGAGGCGCGGGGCCTCGTAGTCCGGGCGATCCGGGGCGACGTTGAAGTAGCTCAGGGTGAAGCTCATGATCTCCTGGAATGCCGGGGCGGCGACCTTCTCGCCCCACATGCTGTCCTGGGGCTCATCGACCGCTATCAAGGTGAGATACTCCGGGTCGTCGGCCGGGGCGAAGCCCACGAACGAGGTAATGTAACTGTCGTCGTAGGCTCCGGTCTCCGGGTCTATCTTCTCCGAGGTGCCGGTCTTGCCGGCGACGCTGTAGCCGGGGATCTGGGCGTAACCGCCCGATCCGTCGTCAACCACGCTCTGGAGCATCCCGCGTACTATATCCGAGGTCTCGCCGCTTATCACCCGGTCCCCTTTGCCGCCCTTACCACTCGTCTCGGATTGCTCGGCGACGTGGGGCTCGACCTCGAAGCCGCCGTTGGCGAGCGTGGCGTACCCGGCGGCAAGCTGCAGGGGCGTGACGGAGATGCCCTGGCCGAACGGGATGTTCCCGATGGACACGCCGCTCCACTCCGAGTAGGGCGGGACGCTGCCCGCGGCCTCTCCGGCGAGGTCTATGCCCGTCGTCTCCCCGAACCCGAACCGCTGTATGTACTGGCTCAGCTTCTTGCCGCCGAGCTCCAGGGCAACCTTCGTCGTCCCGACGTTGCTCGACTCCTGCAGGATCTCGGCCGGGCTCATACGCTCGGTCGCGTGCTCGTGGGAGTCGTTGATGGTCACGCCCGAAACCTTGAGGGAGTCGGGCACGGAGAAGCTATCCTCGGGGCTGACGCTGCCTTCTTCGAGGGCCGCGGCCATCGTGAACGCCTTGAAGGTCGAGCCCGGCTCGTAGGGGTCGGTCAGTATCCGGTTGCGCTGCTCTTTCGCCGGGGCTTGCGCAAAGTCGTTGTTGTCGTAGGATGGGGAGTTGGCCAGTCCCACTATCTCGCCGCTATCCACCTTCATCACAAGCCCGACGCCGCCCTTGGCATCGTAGTCGGATACCGCATCGTCGAGGGACTCCTGGAGCTGTTGCTGCACGGCGACGTCCAGGGTGAGGTCAACGTCCTGCCCCGAAGACAGAGCATCGTTATATCCGGCCTCCACGCCGCCGAAGGCGTTCCTGTAGTCGCCGAGATACCCGATGAGCTGGCTGGCGAGGGCCCCGTGCGGATACTCGCGGACGGCGTCCGGCTCGGTCGAGATGCCGGCAATCCCGAGATCCTCTACCTCCAGGACTTTCTCGGGCGCGACCTCCTCCGCGACCACGCTGTACCCGGCGAGCCCCCCGTCCCCGTCACGGGCGGTGAGGCTGTTCTCGATCTCCTGCATCCCGGGACCGGAGTCGCCGAGCACGCCGGAGATCCTTCCGGCGGCCTTCGCCGGGTTTTCCACCTGATAGGGGGCGGCGACTATCTTGGAGGCCTGTATGCTGGTCGCGAGCTCGCGGCCGTCGGAGCCCAGTATGTCGCCGCGTCTCCCGAGGTCCTCCGCCGACACGTTCTCGGAGGCGAGCGCCTGGAAGTCCTCGAACTGGACCACGCTCAGGTACGCCGCGCGGCCGCCGAGCAACAGCCCGACCAGCACCACGGCGAGCACAACCAGCGGTAGTCTGCGCGGCCCGACGTGCTTTCTGGAGGTTCCGGAGGCTCTAGAGGAGGGACGACCGGCGGAGCGGCCACCCGTCCGGGGCCTACGGTCGCCCCGTGGCAGGTTCAGGACCTCGCCATTTCTGCCCCGCCGGGAAGAGCCCGGGCGGGAGACTCGCTCCCTACCTGCCCTCTTCCTCCCCGGTCTGCCCTGCCGCATCTGTTCCATCCTCCCCTTGACTACCGTAAACCTTCAGACTTCCTACGGGATCGCGTAACCCGAGATCCCTGGCCTCCGAGCGAACCCTCTCGGGGGACGTGAGCGCCGTGAGCCTGAGGTCCAGGTTCTCCTGCCGGACCTCGGCCGTCTCCCGGCTCTGCTCTAGCTCGGCGACCCTTTCGGAGATGCCCGCGGCGGCCGCGTGCGTGTAGATGCTCCCCAGCATCAACAGCACCGGCACCACTACTAGAGCGATGAACGCCCGCCATCGCCGGGCGCTAATGCCGGGGCGCCGTCTCCCCAACGGCGCCCCCTGCGCCGACGGAC
>NZ_LEKH01000018.1 GCF_001029505.1 Rubrobacter aplysinae
GGGAGATCCTCATAGACCAGGGCACCGAAGACGTGTTCTTAGATGAGCAGCTCTACCCGCACATCTTCGAGGAGGCGTGCGAGGCGGCGGGCCAGCCCCTGAAGCTGCGCCGTCAGGAAGGGTACGACCACGGCTACTACTTCATCTCTACCTTCATGGCGGACCACCTACAGCACCATGCCAAAGCCCTCGGAGTGTCTCGGTGACGGGGCAAGTATAAGAACTCCCTATACGGTTCACCGAGTGCAAACGGGGAAGCGTAAGGTAAGCTGTCAGAGGGAGTTTCTCGACGCTATGTTCCCGTTTCCGATAGGAATCCTCGGGCCTTTGAGTGCATCTCGACCCTGCCACTCTCAAGGGGAAGGCTTCATCGCGAGCTATAGTCGAGTTGGCAGCCACACTCCAATGGGAACTGGCCAGCTGAGGAGCCGGACCCTACCGTACACTCTGTCCTATTAGCGTTAAGCCGGAGAGACGAGCGGGCTCTCGGGTCCCACCAACACAACCGGGCAAGGCGCATAGCGTGCAATTCTCTCTACCTCACAACCCGCTAGCAAGCGCTTGATGAGGCTACCTCTCCGTTTGCCCACGATTACCATTCCCGCTCCTATCTCTCCGATCAGCCTAATTATCTCGCTTTCCGGGAATCCCAATCTTATGTGTGTCTCTGCGATGGTCCTACCTGCGGCCTCGACCGTCTCGACCGCGGCTTCCACGATCCGCCGAGCATTCTCCTCTTGCCTTTCACAATGGGTTGACTCTATAAACTCCGGGGCCGACGGTAACAGCAAAGTCCAGATGTGAGCCACGTGTAGCTCCGCGTCCATCTTCTCCGATATGGTAGCCGCCGTTTGGAGGGTTGATGTTGGATCTTCGCTGCCCCAGCTAACCGCCAAGACCTTCACGGCGAGCAAGCCTCTTCGGGGCGACCCGAGTCTCGCATCTCCACGCGAGTACGCTTACGCGCACGGCGTCTGCAAATCAACACGCAATAGCCCGGCCAGAAAATGTTTCGAGTGTAATACATTGTCATAACCACCTGACACACCTTCCCGCAAATCCTCACACAAAAATAGTAGCAGTTGTTCCGCGGGATGTGCGGGTTTTCAGTCGATAAGCCGGGCCAGAGTCGAGGCGCATACGCTCGACGGCTTACGTAGAGTGCCTCGATCAGCAGATCCGGAGCAGAAACCGGGTAGTTAATGCCACAGTGCCAGTTAAGTAGCGCCATCTCCCGAGCACCCGCACTATCGGAGCCCGGAGCCCCTCTTTGAGCCGCTTGTCGTACTGACGCTAGACTATTCTATTGGGTTCAAACTTGGTAGCGTCCCAACTTGGCACGATCTCTAGCCTCGTACCTAGCCAATCGGTCTGCTATGCGTTCGTGGAAGTTTTGAAGGTAGACTGTACAGCATATGTCGGTGGGGCTTTGTTCGACGATCGTAAGGTTCCTAAAGCACTTACGCCGATAAATACCACAAGATTGCAGTAACTGGCGCTATAGTACTAAGGAGCGACGTAGTATTGTACTGCGACACGATACGGTACAGAGTGGAAGGAGCGACGCTTGATAATCCTCACGGCGCCCCCGGAGTTACGTGAGACCGGATCCTACGAGGCGTGCCTGCGTATGCTGCATTGGCGTTACGAGGCCGAGCTCGTTTTCAAGGATGGGGATCTGCCCGAGGATTCGGCTTCCTACGATCCCTCCAATGTGATCACCCTCTACGTGCTGTCCCGCGAGGATGGCACGATAGATCTCGGGGTGTACCGGAAATGGGAACATCTCTGTGAGAAGCTTGGTGCCCAGGCGACCCTTCTGTTCCCCGTTGGAGAGTCGGCCGCTGAACTCGGTAACTTTACCGTTTCTCTACTAAGAGGGTTCGAGGGTAGTGACCAGTACTACGCGATGGTCACCCCAGAGTCCGTCACCTCGAATTCAGGAGGGCCTATGCCCGAAGCCTGGAGTAGAGTACGCTGATGGACCACATCCCGGAGCCAAGTAGAGAGTAGCATGTCTGCTACCTAGAGCTTCAAAGGAACGAGCATATTTCTTGCTGGCGGAGTTTCTAGTATCGGCAGCGATGCGAGCGATTCGGAACTACTCTTGGCCGAGTGCAGAGCGAGGACGAAATGGAAGATACCGCAATCACCATCTACTGCTCGGGCTCTTCACCGCTAAGATGATGACTGGGCCTTTGGCGAAAGGTTTTCTTAGAGGCGTGTCAAGGAGTCCATCCTCCAGGTACGGCGAAGTGCAGTTGTGGTCGTGTGTAGTAGGATATTGAGCATGAAGCGTATCAACTGTATCAATCGTCCGACTACTCTAACCCCTCAGCGAAGATTTGGGTAATGACAAGGTGGACCCTGCCAGGGGCGACGGGTCCCGGACCAACGCGACGCCGATGGTGGACGAGTACAGCCGCGACCTGACGCGGATGGCGAAGGACGGGAAACTCGACCCCGTCATCGGGCGAGCCGAAGAAGTCGAGACCACCATCGAGATTCTCTGCCGGAGAACCAAGAATAACCCCGTGCTGATAGGGGATCCAGGTGTCGGCAAGACGGCAATCGTCGAGGGACTTGCTCAATGGATCGTGGGCGGCGAGGTCCCGGATAGGCTCGCTGATAAGCGCGTCCTCGCACTGGACCTCTCGGGAATGGTTGCGGGGACGCAGTATCGCGGAGAGTTCGAGGAGCGTCTCAAGAAAGTCCTGGAGGAGATCCGGGAGAGCCCGGATGATCAGATAATCTTCCTCGATGAGCTGCATACCGTGGTTGGAGCCGGCGCGGTAGAGGGCTCGATGGATGCCTCCAACATGCTCAAACCCGCCCTGGCATACGGCGAGATGCATCTCGTGGGCGCAACCACGGTAGACGAATACCGCAAGAACATCGAGAAGGACGCGGCGTTGGAACGTCGCTTGCAGCCGATCCTCGTCGGCGAGCCCTCCGTTGACCATGCTATCGAGATCCTGCGCGGCCTCAAGGACCGCTACGAGGCGCACCACCTCGTCAAGATTACCGAAGAGGCTATGGTCGCCGCCGTCGAGTTCTCCGACCGCTACGTCACCGGTCGTTTCCTCCCGGATAAGGCTATAGATCTGATGGACCAGGCGTCGGCTAGGGTGTGCCTGCGCGCGAAGACCGGACCTGTGGACACGAAAGCTCTGGAAGAGGAACTGAGGAGTCTTCAGAGGGAGAAGGATCACGCGGTCATCTCCGAGGACTTCAGGAGGACGAAAGAGCTCAAGGAGAAAGTGGCTCGCCTGCGCGAGCAGATCGCGGAATCCGGCGGCGATCATCGCCCGACGGTGGCGGAGGTGACGGTCGAGGACATCGCCGAGGTCGTCTCTCGGGCAACGGGCATCCCGGTGAGTCAGCTCACCGAGGAGGAGCGTGAGCGTCTGCTTCGCTTGGAAGGACAGCTTCACGAGCGCATCGTGGGCCAGGAAGAAGCCGTCGAGGCGGTGGCCGAAGCCATAAGACGCGCCCGCGCTGGACTCTCCGACCCGAATAGGCCTATAGGTAGCTTTCTATTCCTCGGTCCCACCGGTGTTGGCAAGACCGAGCTAGCGCGCACGCTCGCCGACGCTCTCTTCGGGAATGAGGCGGCGATAGTCAGGATAGACATGTCGGAGTTTCAGGAGAAGCACTCGGTGTCGCGGCTCGTCGGTGCGCCTCCGGGCTACGTCGGGTACGAGGAGGCCGGGCAGTTGACGGAAGCGGTGAGACGCCGCCCGTATTCGGTGTTGCTGCTCGACGAGATCGAGAAAGCGCACCCGGACGTCTTCAACGTACTGCTCCAGATCCTGGACGACGGACGGCTTACAGACTCCCAGGGTAGGACCGTGGATTTCAAGAACGCGGTGGTAATCATGACAAGCAACTTCGGGGCGGAGCGCATCAAGGCGCACGCCCAGCTAAACGAGACGTTCGAGGACCTCAAGGAGGACATGAACCGGCTGCTCAGGAGTACCCTGCGCCCGGAGTTCGTGAACCGCATAGACGAGGTGATCCTGTTCCGCGCCCTGGGCAAGGATCAGATAGAGGAGATAGCGGGCCTCCTCCTCGACCACACTTCGAGACGCCTGAAAAGTCAGGGAGTCGCGATCGAGTTCACCGAGGCCGCCGTGGCACTGATCGCCGAAGAAGGCTACGACCCCGAGTTCGGAGCCCGTCCTTTGCGGCGCGCCATCCAGCGGAGGGTGGACAATGAACTCTCGCGCTTGGTCCTGGGCGGTTCGCTAAAACCGGGAGACAAGGTAGCCGTCGGCGCTGGCGAAGACGGACCTGGATTCGAGGTGATCCACGGAGCGGCCGACTAGGAGGGAATAGGCCTGCGGTGAGATAGCGAGGGGAGAGGCCCCGCTCGCGCGGCGCCTCGAACCTTCTTTCGCTCAAAACGCTCCGCAGGCAAGATCAGTGGTTGGCCGATTCATGGCTGGTCGCCTCGTACACCGAGGCGGCAAAGACCTCCAGATCCTCCCGGCACGAAACGAGAGCCTGCTCGGCCTCCTGTAAAAGCGGAGCGCCGAATCGGTCGCGAGCCCGGATCTTGCCAAACCAAGCCTCTAGCTTGGCAAGGTCCTCCTCGTTCTCCTCCAGCTCGGCGAAGGTGAAATTCTCCTCACCGCGCTCCTTACCCAACTCGGCGTGAAACGCTCGGCACCTCTCTATAACCTCAGAGTACTCAGCGTCGCGGGCCTGGTCGAAAGCCTCGCTCAGGCCCACCTCATCGACAACCGCGTCTCCTCTCAGGAGGCAGGCCACACCTTCCGACTCGCGGATCTCCTGGGAGATACCGCGCATCACCCGCTCGGCCCCCGGATCGGCCGGAAGCGCCGCCACCCCACTTTGCAGATATATAGCGCCTGCGGTTTTGAGCTTGCGCCAGACGCTCGCCCGGTAGCGGCTCGGCTCCGACGGGAGCTTGTACACCAGAACGAACCACTCCTGCCCACGGTTTGTGGCGTCCTTCATTAGGTTCTCATAGTAACAGCCATTAACTCGACTTTGAAACGATGGTGGCCTTGACGAGGTTTTTATGATACTTTTGAGGCGTTGGGGATGTTAGGAAAGGAGGAGAGCTAGTGGCAAAGGCCAGGGAGAAGCAGCTATCCCAGATGGTGAGCGAGCTTGGTCTGGACAAGCAAAACGGCGGTGCGATAGGTCGCCTGCTCAACCACGGAGGGCTCGCGCACGCCGAGGAGGGATCCGACGGCCGCATGAAGATCCAGATCCGGATTCCCGAAGACGAGTTGACCTATTCGCCTTCGATCACCGTCATGCCCCATGCGGGTGAACTCGAGATCGAGTTCTTCAACGATGACACGAACACTCACTGCGCGCAGGTGCCGAGTAATGGTGACTACCAGTGGATATGGTTGCCGAACCATTCAACCGGAAAGGTCACCGTCCAACTCGATGGTCCGGGCTATTACTGGTATAGCTCCAATGTAGGCAACGATGAAGGCCGGGGACTGATGGGGGCAATCGTCGTGATGGGGGAGGTTCCCGAGGAGGCTCGCCTCGACCGTCCGGCCCAGCCACGTCCGTAAAGCGCCCATAGAGAGGAATAGAGAGGAGCATCAGTTGACGCAGGAATACATAGACGCACCGTCGCCGGTCTCTCTCGGGAATTTGAGCACCACGACCGGGGATGCGCCGCCGGTAGCGAAGGACCTCACGTACGAGCGCATCCTCGATGCCCGCTCGGAGCCGCATAACTGGATTACCTACTACGGTGCTTACGACGGGCAGCGCTACAGTCCGCTGGACCAGATCAACACGGAGAACGTCAAGCGGCTCACTCCCGCGTTTGTGTTCCAGTCCGGCTCGCAGGGCCTTCACGCGGGTCCCTCGACATACTCGTTCGAGGCCGCCCCGCTCGTCGTGGACGGCGTCATGTTCGTCTCGGGCTGGGATGGCTTTGTCTGGGCTCTCGACGCCAAGACGGGACAGTCACTGTGGCAATATAAGCACGCGATCCCGTTCGATACCTCGCTGTGCTGCGGCAATGTGAACCGCGGGGTCGCCGTGGCGCAGGGTAAGGTCTTCGTCGCCACCCTGAATGCCCATATAATCGCGCTCGACGCCGAAAACGGCGAGAAGATCTGGGACACCGTACACGGTGACGTGCGGGCCGGTGAGAGCGCCACGGTCGCTCCCCTCGTCGTGAAGGATACGGTCATCGTGGGCAGCTCCGGCGGGGAGTTCGGGGTGCGCGGCCATCTCGACGCCTACAATATCGAGACCGGAGAGCGCGTCTGGCGGTGCTACATGGTGCCGAAGCCCGGCGAGCCGGGGTCGGAGACCTGGCCGGACGATGGCGAGACCTGGCAACGGGGTGGTGGAAACTGCTGGGTCACGGGCACCTACGACCCGGAGCTTAACCTCCTGTACTGGGGGACCGGCAACCCGGCGCCTGACTTCGACGGAGAAGTCCGTCCGGGCGACAACCTCTACACCGACAGCGTCGTCGCCGTGAACCCCGACAACGGCGAGAAGGTGTGGCACTATCAGTTCACCCCGCACGACCTGTGGGACTATGACTCAAACATGGAGAGCATCCTCTTCGAGAAGGACGGGCGCAAGCTACTCGGACACTTCGACAAGAACGGATACTTCTTCATCCTGGACCGCACGAACGGCGAACTCGTTTCGGTAACACCCTTCGTTGACCGCATCAATTGGGGCGAGATCGACTCCGACGGTAAAGTAACGCCCAGCATATACCCCGAGAAGGAGGGAGAAGAGGTCCACTTTTACCCGGGGCCGGCCGGGGGCAAGGAATGGACGCACGCGGCCTTCAGCCCGAGGACAGAGATGTTCTACTGCCCGGTACAGGATACCGGTTCGACGATCGCGCGTAGGCGCAGGGAGTTCAAGGAGGGCATGCCTTACTGGGGAGCGCATGTCATCGTGGACTCCGAGGACATGAAGGGGTCCGTAAGCGCCTTCAACACGGACGGCGAGGAAGCCTGGAGGTGGGAGACTGAGATGCCGATGTGCGCGTCGGTGCTCGCCACGGCTGGCGACCTCGTGTTCGCGGGCGAACCCTCGGGTTATCTAAACGCATTAGATGCGCGCACCGGGGAACATTTGTGGAAATTCCAGTGCGGAAGCGGCCACCACAGCAGCCCAACGACCTACAGCATAGACGGCAGGCAGTATATAGCCGTGCCGGTCGGCTGGGGCGCCTGGGTCGAAGGGTTCCTACCCGGAATGATGGGTGGACCTCATGGCTCCGGTATCTTCGTTTTCGCGCTGCCGGAGGAATAAGCGCAGAGGTCTGATATGGTGAGTAGCATATGCTACTCACCATACTAAAGAAAGAGCATAGGAAAGGAGACGCTAGACATGGAGTGGAAGACCCCCGAGTTCGAGGAAATCGAGATCAGAGCCGAGGTTACCGCATACGCCGCAACCTGGCCCGACTGGGACTGAGATAGCAAATGGAGTGGGCGTTGGGCAATTCGCCCGGCGCCCTCTTTCTGTGAGATGATCTGGATGGAGGACTTGCGTGTGGGTGCGTGTTCTCGGAGCAGCGGCCGGAGGAGGGTTTCCGCAGTGGAACTGCAACTGCCCACAGTGTCGGGCCGTGCGCTACGGCTCGCGGCCATGCCGCTCGCGCACCCAGTCGTCGGTTGCCGTAAGCGCCGACTATCGGCGATGGTTCCTGCTCAACGCCTCGCCCGATATTCGGGCTCAGATCGAGTCCTTTCCGGCTCTGCACCCACAAGGGGTCAGGAATTCTCCACTGCGGACCGTATTGCTTACCGATGCCGAGTTGGATCACAGCCTCGGTCTGCTGCTGTTGCGAGAGGTTGACAGCCTCGAGTTGCATGCCACCGAGGAGGTTCACGAGAAGCTATATGAAGGCACATCGCTGCTCCAGACGCTCGGCGCCTACACCAGCGTCAACTGGCGTCCGGTCTCTACGGGGACGGAGGTACCGCTGGGGGATGGTCTGTCTTATCGGGCCTTTCGCGTTCCCACGAACAAGCGGGCACGCTTTGGGGACGGTGAGGAGGAAGGCGTTGTGGGGTACCGGATCACCGACTCAAACACTGGACGGACTTTGGTGTACCTACCGGGCGCACAGGAGTTGACGGCCTCGGTGCGGGCTCAGTTGGAAGACTGTACATGCCTGCTCTTCGACGGGACCTGCTGGCAGGACGACGAGCTGATCCGGCTCGGCATCGCCGGCAAGACGTCGCGTGAGATGGGACACCTGCCGATCGGGGGCACCGATGGGAGCTTGAAGCAATTGTCCCAGCTCCCCATCGAGCGCAAGATGTACATCCACATCAACAATACAAATCCTATCTTGCTCGAGGACTCGCCCGAGCGAAGCAGCGTCGAGGAGCACGGCCTGGAAGTGGCCGCAGATGGGCTAGAACTGGAGATCTGAAGTTGATAACAGCCGATACTGGCAGCTTTATCGAGGCTTTGCGTGCTCAATCTCAGCGCTACCACAGTGAGCATCCGTTCCATGCGTTGATGAATGAGGGGCGCTTAAACCGCAGCCAGATCCAGGGCTGGGTGGCAAACCGCTTCTACTATCAGGAGAACATCCCGCGTAAGGACGCCGCCATTCTTGCCAACTGCCCCGACCGTGAGGTACGGCGGCGCTGGATCCGGCGCATCCAGGATCACGATGGAACGGCGGACGAAGAGGGGGGCATCGAGGCCTGGCTGCGCCTTGGAGAGGCTGCGGGACTGACGCGAGATGAGATGCTAGACGAGCGGCACATCGTGCCCGGGGTGCGGTTCGCCGTGGATGCTTACGTCACCTTTGCCAGCACCCGCCCCTGGGTCGAGGCGGTGGCTTCCTCGCTGACCGAGTTGTTTGCGCCGGATCTCATGTCGGAGCGTCTGGCCGCATTCGAGCGCTTTTACACCTGGATAGACCCCGACGGGCTCGCTTATTTCCGTGCCCGCCTTACGCAGGCCCCCCGCGACTCCGAGCACGCTCTCGAGGTGGTAAAGGAACACTGCCAGACACCAGAGGAACAGGCGCGGGCTGTGGAGGCACTATCCTTTAAAAATGACGTTCTTTGGAGCATGTTGGACGCCATTGATAGAGCTTATCCGGGCGGCACTCAGGAGGGTGATTCTTGATCGCATCTACTGGACCATCTTATACGGGGCTTTGGATCTGTCGCTCAATTTCAGATTGCATTCAGCTTAATGAGCCAGTTATTGGGAGCGCGCCGCGCTTGGTGTCTGCGGACCATACTACGATACAGGAGGGTATATGAGCACGGCAGTACTATCTACGAATCGTCCTCATTTGCCGCGGCGGGTCCGAATGGAGTGGGACCCAGTGCGGGAACAGCAAGTTCTGCTGGCACCGGAGGAAATCCTTGTCCTGAATCAAACAGGCGCAATCATCCTGGGCCTGTGCGATGGAGATAGAACGGTAGTAGAGATCGTAGAGGAGCTGCGCGGACAGTATAAGACCGTGGCCGACGATGAGGTGCGGGAGTTCCTCGCACGACTCGCCGCCAAGCGATGGGTGGAGCTCGGTGATGAATAGACCGTATGGCATGCTGGCCGAGCTTACTTACGAATGCCCGCTCCACTGCCCGTACTGCTCAAACCCGCTCAATCTTGCGGAATACAACGAGGAACTGAGCACGGAAGATTGGCAACGGGTGATGAGCCAGGCTCGGGAGCTCGGAGTTTTGCAGCTTCACCTGTCGGGTGGCGAGCCTCTCCGGCGCCGCGATCTTGTAGAACTCGTCTCCAGCGCCCGCGACATAGGTCTGTATACCAACCTCATTACGAGCACTGTGGGCCTATCGCGTGGACGGGCGGAACAGCTAAAGGACGCCGGCCTAGACCACATACAGATCAGCATCCAAGCCGACGAGCAAGGCCTCTCCGACCGTATAGCCGGTACTCCTGCCTATGACCGCAAGATCGAGGCGGCCCACATGGTCAAGGAGCTGGATTGGCCGCTCACTTTGAATGTGGTCCTCCACCGCCACAACATCGACAGGGTGGGCCACATCCTCGAGTTAGCCGAGGAGTTGGGGGCCGACCAAATTGAGCTTGCCAATACCCAGTACCATGGCTGGGCCATGCGCAACCGCGCGGCTCTACTGCCCAGCAGGACGCAGCTCGAGGATGCCGAGGAGATAGTACGCGCCGCACGTCGGCGCCTGAAGGGGAAGATGGAGATCATCTACGTTATCCCCGATTACTACAGCAAGTACCCCAAACCCTGTATGGGCGGCTGGGGCAAACAGCAGCTAACGGTGACACCAAACGGAAACGCCCTGCCCTGCCCCGCGGCGCATCAACTCGACCTTCCCCGGGCCAGCGTGCGCGAGCACTCGCTGGAGTGGATCTGGGAGGAGTCGACCATCTTCAATCGCTTCCGGGGCACGGAGTGGATGCCGGAGCCTTGCCAGAGTTGTGATCGCCGCGAGATAGATTTCGGTGGTTGTCGCTGCCAGGCGTTCCAGCTCACCGGTGACGCCGCACGAACCGATCCAGTCTGCCACCTCTCGCCAGACCACGAGATCGTGGCTAAGGCGGTACGAGAGGCCAACGAAGACGCCCAGCCAGACGAAGCAGAGCTCATCCACCGTGCGAATGCTGCCCGGCGGGCGTAAGGATTAGTGCGGCTTGGTCTGCGACTTGGGGGAATCGGACCCGCGCGTGTACGGTAGTTGGTGGGCGGCTATCCGTCCACTGTGAGTTACTGTGCTCGAAAGCGCAATCGTTCGTGCAAGTAGAGCAAGCAGTCTCCGTGACGAGCGTGACGAGCGTGACGAGCTACAGCGGCGATCCCATGCTGTACTCTCACTAGCTCGCAAGGCAAGTCTCTCGTTCCCGGCTCCGCCTCTGGTGGCTGACGTTGTAGACAAGCTTCCCGACCGTCTTGCGATGAGTTCGTTCGCCGACAAGGTCCACCGTTGAGTTCAGGATTTTTCTCGGTGGCCCGCTAACGATAGGGACGATACTCCAGCATCATCTAGCAGCTTCACTCCAGATAACTTGGCCCTTGACCAAATCTGCCTGGTCAAGGGCCAAGTTACCGTCAAGATACTTTGATCTAGCCGATTACTCTATAGTCTCCATCATTATCAAGACTACAGAAAAGACAATCAGACCGACTCCAGAGGTCGCAGCGGCGACTGCGCGCCTCTGCATCGCCGGGATCACGCGCAGGAGGGCGACACCTACGACAAGGCCGGTGAGAGCGAGTAGCGCGCTTGACCACGCTTGCTCACCGAAGGCTTGTTGCATAAGCGAACCCCCCGCCGGGTTACCGACCAGACCAAAGCTGAAGTTGTCGAGAGCCAGAATAATCGGCAGCACCCATACCGGCCATCCCACAGAAGCTGCTCCTGCTTGACGCGCCGTGAAACCAAGAAAAGCCATGCCAATCAAATAGATACCCAGGATAGCCGGGAGCCCGATCTCCAGGATTTCGCCCATCTCGCCCGACATCATCAAAGGCGTAGCCGCCCCGAGCCCTACTCCTATAAGGAATCCGATGGCGTCGGCAAGGCCGAAAAACGCGGCGAGCAGCAGACGGTGCGACCATTTGCTTAGAAGCGGGCTGACTACTATGCAAGCGATCAGGCTGTCAAGACCTAAAAGCAGGAACCCCATATCAATACTCTCCCTTTCCTCCTTGTAACCTTGCAGGTACCCCTAACACCCGCATAACATACTCCATGTTAGCTGCAGTAATAGTAGCAACTTATCAGATGCTAGTCAACAAACATGTAGCCTTTACAAGAATTTTCCTATCTCTACCGAGCCGTCGTACGCGAGAATTATAAAGGCTGTCTGAAGCAGTAATCTGGTTACATGGGACTTAGTGTACAAATCGCCTACTAAGCTATGAATTTCGTCGTGCTCGGGAGTGTTCTGGGTGGATCGTAAAGGCGTGCCGGGAACACTTCAAGGCGTTTGCAGCTGCCGTCTATGAGGGCGCCGACCACGGATCGGCTGATTAGTTGTGAGAGCTCCAGCCGTCGACGGAGAATGGCGCTGCCTCGCGTTCTCGGGGGACGGGGTGCGAGTAACCTTAGAAGAGTGGAGGCGTCGGGCCGAGCGCTTGAAGGCCGAGGCCTACGCCGTGTATCTGGCTTACGAGGACCCTCGGATGGCACTCTACGCCAAGCTGTTTGCCACCCTCTTGGTTGCCTATGCTTTCAGCCCCTTAGATCTGATCCCGGACTTCATCCCGATCCTCGGCTACCTGGATAACCTCCTCCTGACCTCTCTGGGCGTGGCCCTCGCGATGCGAATGATCCCCCAAAGAGGTCCTCTTATTCGGCAGTCGGAATAGGGCGCGGGAGATGGTGGAGAGGGGTGAGGCCCGTGAGCTGGCCTGCCACCGTCATCGTTATCCTCTGGTTGACCCTGGCTATACTCTCCATCTACGCGGTGGTGAGGATAGTCCTGAGTTGAGTAATTCCGGAGACACCTTCTATTCACCCCAGGTCTTACGCAGGACGCGGACCCAATTCTTGTGGGCGAGCTTTCGGAGTGCCTGGGCATTGTAGCCCCGGTCTCTGAGCGCCGACACGAACCTCGGTAGCCCTGATACATCGCCTATCTCTTGTGACACTGGAACCCCATCGAAGTCAGAACCGAAGCCGACCCTGCCGATACCGACTCGCCCTACCAGGTAGTCGATCTGCCGCACCATTACCTTCAGAGAGGTGTCCTTATCGCTGACCCCGTCCTCGCGGAGGTTGTGGGGGGCGAAATTGAGGCCCACCATTCCGTCCGAGGCGGCTATGGCGTCGAGCTGCGGGTCCGTGAGGTTCCGGGTGGCGGCGCAGATGGTGTATGCGTTGGAGTGGGTCGCCACGAGCGGGGCATCCGAGAGCGCCGCCACATCCCAGAAGCCTCGTTCGTTCAGATGCGACACATCTAGCATGATGCCGAGGTCGTTGCAGGCGCGAACCAACTCCTTACCGGCTTCGGTTAGGCCCGGACCTGTATCCGCCGAGCGCTGAAACTGCCAGGCGACACCCTCGGCAAAGGCGTTCGGACGGCTCCAGACGAGGCCCAGCGAACGCAGCCCTGCTCGGTAGAGCACGTGCAGCGCATCGAGGTCGGTGTCGATCGCATCCGCACCCTCTAGGTGGAGTACCGCCGGCATCACTTCTTCATCCAGGCACCGCTGAAGGTCAGCGGCAGTGTGGACGATCTTGAACTGCCCGTCCGAGCGATCTTCGATCTTGAACAGCATGGCGGCAGCAGCCATCGAGTAGCGCAGCGCGTACGCAGGATCTAGCGCGGATTCGGAATTCTGACCTCTTGGTGAGGGCACCCAGACCGCGAAGAAGCCGCCCCCAAAGCCGCCCTCCCGTGCCCGGGGCAGATCCAGGTGGCCCCGCTCACCGCGCTCGAAAAATGCACTAGGTCCGCCCCCATCCGGCTCAATGAGCCTTTCAAGCACATCGTTGTGTCCATCGAACACGATCGGAAATACATCTCGACTCATACGAGAATCTCCCTTCTTGACGATACACTCTACCGCTAACTCGTGGCGGTGTGCATGACGCGAAACATCTGAAACGCCTACCTCTCGGCTCTCCTGCCGAGCAGGTGGATCCAGCGGGCCACACCCCTGTAGGGGTCCTTTCGTCCCGCTGCCCATTCGAGCTCCAGGGCATCCTCCAGCACATCGGGGACTGCGGGAGTGTCGCCGAGGTGTTCCGTGAAGCTCCTTACCCCGTGCCAAGCTATAACCTCGGCACCGGCGGACTCAAGGATATCCCGGAGCCCAGCTACCGTGTCGGCTCGCGTAAGTGTTCCAAAGGGTCCTTCGTCCCAATTCGCTTCCAAAGAGCCTAGTGCTTTCCGGTAGTGGCCCTGGAGGGCCGGGCGCATGGCAAGCGCATCGGCATTCTTTGCCAGCACCGAGATCAAGCTGCCGGGCCGGACGAGTCTGACCAGAGCTCGCACGAGCGGCCCCGGGTCTTCGACGGAGGGTAAGACCCCGTGACAGGTAGTCGCATCGAAGATCGTCTCGCCGAGCAGGCCCGGCGCTTCCTCACCACGACCCTGCACCAGCCGCACGCGGCTACCGGTCGCTGCATCTTCCCTCTCAAGCGCCTGTCGCGCCCGGGCAAGCGCCTCTTCAGAGGGGTCCAGGATTGTCACCTCGTAACCCTTCTTAGCCAACGGGATGGCGACACGCCCGGCCCCGCCGCCCACGTCTACAATAGCGGCCGGCGGCGGTGGCAGGTGCTGGATCAGGTCTCGAACGAGGATCCCGCGTCGTATCGCGCCTCGCAGGGTCTCGTGGTGCGCCACGGCTCCCCGTGCGGAAAACCCGGACGGGCCTTTCACTAACGCGTCAGCCGCGAGGTCAGGGGATTCTTCGTGCATATCATCCGCGTAGTGGTTTATGGGTCGCTGGTAACGGACGATCCAGGCATCAGAGGAGAACTCCGTAAGACACCGCAGCAGGGTTGCCGTCGCCTCACGGTACTCTCCGAGATCGTGGAGACTCATAGCCAGAAACGCTCGCAAAGCCTGGTTCTCCGGGAATCGCGCCAGGCCGCGTTTCAGAACCTCTGCTGCCTTCGCCGGCTCGCCCACGGTGCGGTACGAGCTGCCGAGGTCGAGGGCAGCCTCCTCCGTTTCCTTATCCGATAGACCGCCCGCGATCGCTTGCTCGTACCTGGGAATGGCTTCTCGCTCGTGGCCCAGACTACCGAGGATACGGGCGTAAGAGAGGCTGGCCGCCGCGTCGCCGGGATCGTCCTCTAGCACGCTGCGCAGTATCTCTGACGCCTTACCTTGCCTACCTTCCCGTGCCAGGTGGTCTGCTTCGTTTATCCGGTCTCCCATGCACACTCCTCAAGATGCGACTTTCGATATTATGTAACAAGATGGGTTGGAAAGAGTGCGCGTAAGCGCTTTTGGGGAGGGGAGTACAGATGTTGACCGAAGAACCACGTGTGGCCGGACAGAGGATTCTGGGCTTTGCCGGCAGCCTGCGCTCCGGCTCTTACAATCGCGCGCTTTTGAGAGCAGCGGCCGAAGAGGCTCCGGAAGGAATGTCCATAGAGACCTTCGACCTCGCAGATATCCCACTCTACAATCAGGACGTAGAGGACCAGGGCGACCCCGAGCCGGTAGCGGAGTTCAAGGAGGCTATAAGTCGCTGCGATGGGGTTTTAATCTCCACCCCTGAATACCAGCACGGCATGAGCGGTGTGTTGAAGAACGCGCTGGACTGGGCTTCCAGGCCGGCGGGTAGGTCAGTGATGAAGGGCAAGCCGGTCGCGATAATGGGAGCGAGCCCCAGCCCCATTGGTACCGCCCGCTCCCACCTCCAGCTCCGGCACACCCTCAACTACCTGCAGGCCGACATGGTCTTCCGTCCCGAGGTGCTGGTCGCCCAGGCCCGGGAGAGATTTGACGAAGAGGGACGATTTACCGACGAGACCGGCCGGAGGTCCATGGCCGAGTTGCTGGAGGCGCTAGCCAAGAAGGTTGCAGTCAGAAACTAGCAGATCACTGCGCGGCGGGGCTAAAAGCCTCCGCCATTAGATGAAAGGAGGAGATCGTGCCAGACTACGATATGGTGGTCATCGGTAGCGGTTTTGCAGGCTCGACAGCTACGCTGAGCTTCTTGGAGACGACGGAAAAGGCCGGCCAAGCTGGCCGTGTAGCGTTGATTGAGGCGGGGAAGAGAGGCGTGTGGCCGGGAGCTTCGCGCTGGGCGAGGCCTTTTCTGCGACTCAATCGCGACAACAAGCTCTTGCGCGACCGGGTTGTCGGCGTAGAGCATGATCGTCGGAGCATGTCGGATCTCGACTACTGGCGCAAACTCGAGGATGAGGTGCCGAGCACGGTCAAGTTCATGGAGGACCACGGCGTCAAGCTGGACCATCACGACGAGGAGAACGCCGCCATGGACTTCGAGGAGCAGCACTTCGTCTTTCTGAGAAGTGGCGGCAAGGAAATTATAGATTTTTACCTGGAGCACATCGCGAAGTATGAGACCGTCGACGTACTCTGGGAGCACGAGGCGATAGAGTTGACCGTCGACGACGAGGGGCGAGTGGGCGGCATCGTAGTGCGTAAGCCCGACGGTCAACAGCGCACCATCACAGCCCATACGGTTATCCTGGCTTGTGGAGGCTTCGGGGGGAATCCGGAGATGCTCCGTGAACATACCGGCCAGGATACAGAGGACCTTCCGACTATCGCCCCCGGTATACGCTACAACCGTGGCGCCGGCATCCGTATGGCGATGGATGCCGGGGCTGGCACGGCCGGGCAGTTCGACATGTTCCACGCCGAGCTCGTTGATACGCGGGCGAGAGCGTACCACGCGGTCATCTGGGGCTTGAACTACGGGATCGTGGTCAATGAGAACTGCGAACGTTTCCACGACGAGGGCGAGGACTACCTCTTCGCCACCTCCGAATTGATTGCCTATGACACCTGGCGTCATCAGAACCAGAAGTCGTACTTCATCACCGACAAGACCGTGATGGATCGTTTCGAGGGTAGCTGGGTCTACGAGAGAACCGACAAACCGCCGGAACAGTCCGACACGATCTCCGGTCTGGCCGAGAAGCTCGGCCTCGACCCGGCGAAGCTCGAGGCGACAGTAAGTGAGTTCAACGCGGCCTGCGGCCCCGGCGACTGGAACCCGGTCAAGATGGACGGAAAAAAGACCTCGGGGATCACGCCGCCGAAATCGAACTGGGCAAATCCTATCGTTGAAGCGCCCTTCTTCGGGTTCCCGATGACGGCGCACTTCATGTTCAACTTCGGCGGGCTGAAGGCTGACATGGACGGGCGTGCGCTAAACGCAAACGAGGAGCCGATCCCCGGTCTCTACGCCGCAGGCGAGATCACAGGGCTTTTCCACCACAAGCAGCCACCGGCAACGTCGGTGCTGCGGGCGAATACCTTCGGACGCATCATCGGCGCAAACATCGCCAGGTCACTCCCGGAGACGGCCGCGGCACATAGGTAAGATCCGTTTAGCTAACCCGATGTGCAGGTTTTTTAGTCAAGGAGCCGAGTCAGTTGCAAAGGACTGTGCCCACTCTGTTCGCCTAGAAAGAACGCCAGTGTATGGATCAAGACCTTCCTGAGCAGTCTGCTCGCCAGATGCCAGAGGTCTCGCGCCCACAAATGCTGTATCGTATAGCGCTCGGTGAGTTGCCCAAAGACGGTGTCTATATGGTAGCGGAGTTCGCTCAAGAAGGCACTACTACGAGAATTGGGGTCTTTGGACCTGCTCGCGTATGGAGCAGCAAACTCAAGGCCTCCTTCTTGCAGCTCTCGGACCGTGCGCGGCGAATGGTAGTTGCGGTCTCCAACGACGATGCCTGGTAGAGGAGTCGGTAGAGATCTTGCACCAGCACTTGTAGCTTACGTATCTTTCAGACAACGTCCAGAGCACCCACGCGTAAAGAACGTCTGTATATACGGCAGATCCAGTTAGACGATATTCAGACAGGATAATCTATATTATCTGGCATGATGGGTGGTGCAAATTTAGCCTAGATATAGGGCTTTGCGCCTGTAGAGGACGTTGGAGTGATTATCTGGCACGGCCCGAGGCCATTCTAGCTACCGGGACCGACTGCCATGGCACAGGCGGGCCGTTCACTCTCGTATCAGGCGCACCTCTACATCGAGATCGAGCTCGGCCCAGACCCGGTCCGCCGTGTACGCCGGTAGCCCGAGCTTCGCTGCCAAAGCCAGGCACGCGCAGTCTCCCAGCGAAAGGCCATGCTCGCGGTTGGCCAGACGCAGCACACCTGTGGCGTAGGCGAACTCCTCGTCTACAGAATGCACCTCAAGCGCAAGACCCTCCAGAGCCTCGCGTGTTTCGGCCTCCGGCATCCCGCGCTCGGCGAGCTTACCCACCACCTCGGCGAGGTTCATCGACCCGATAATCGCTCCCGATAGTAGGGGAGCCACGACCTCCTGACCGGGCTCACCGTCAAGCAAAGCAAGGAGGGCTGAAGCGTCTAGTACCACGCCCCGGCCAGCGTCGGGCCTTCCAGCCTTGCTCACGACCGCTCCGAGTCCCGCGTGACCTCGGACTCGACCTCCGCACGCCGATCCGCCAAGAGCTCTCCGGAGAGGTCACTACCCTCAGGGACGTAACGACGCACCAGAGTCTGAGCTCGAGAGATGGCCTGGGCAGGCGTAGAGATCCTGAGCCCATCCTCGTCGGCGTGCAATATTGCCTCGTCTCCATCCTCAAAACCTAAAGCTCGGCGAAACTCTGCCGGAATAATCATTCGACCATTTTTGCCTATCTTTACTTTTTGGTCCATGTGTCCTCTTAATGAGCCAATTTAGCCAAATAGTGTCAATAAGTTTATTATAGACAATCCTCGAATTATCGCCAAATAGCTCAGCTATCAGCTACGTTCGGGGCTATCGACATCCCAAAAATAGCTTATGTAAATTACACTTTTCGCAAATGATATACTGCTCCGCAGAGAAAGAACAAAGTAAGAGCTGAGTAAGCCATCCAGGTAGCTATATCGGGGGTGTTTGGAAGTTTGGATAGCAATGATAGAGGCGATACACGGTCAGGGCACATAGAAGCCGAGGACTACTCTGATGATCACTCTATTAGTATAAGTGCCACCGACTCCGACAATGATGCTACTGCTGAGTCTAACGAGCAGGTCATCGAGGTACTGCCGGAGCATGTTTCAGTGCAGCCTCTGGACTCTGTGGACGATGAGCTGCCCGAGCCTGCTCAGTCAGATCGCAAGGTGGCTCACCGCCTGGAGCGGTTCTCGATGGCCGGCTCAAAGCAGGAGCTCATCGTTTCAGAGAGCCTGGCTCCGGATGCGAACCCGGTCTCGGCGTATCTCGCCGGTCTTTCCGAGAGCTCGTGCAGGCCGATGCGCACCAATCTTGAGAATATTGCACATTTCGTCTCCGGTGGCCGGGCTTCGGCGATGCAGCTCGCCTGGTGGAACCTGCGCTTTCAGCACACTTCGCTCATCCGCTCCACTCTGGCCGAGACCTACGCTCCTTCCACGGCGAACCTGATGCTCTCGGCGCTGCGAGGGGTGTTGCGGGCCTGCTTCAGGCTCGGCTACATGTCCGCCGACGACTACGGGCGCGCGGCGGACGTGGGCGCGGTGCGTGGCAGCCGCCTCCCCCCCGGCCGCTCCATAGACCGGGGCGAGCTGTTCGAGTTATTCCGAATATGCTACACGGATAACAAAAAGGCCCGGGGGGCACGGGACGCCGCTGCTCTTGCACTTCTGTACGTGTGTGGTCTCCGGCGCAGCGAGCTGGTCTCTTTGGATGTCTCGGACTACGATCCCGAAAGCTTGGAAGTAAGGATAAGGGGCAAGGGAAACAAGGAGAGGCTCGGCTATGCCGAAGGCGGCGCTGACAGGGCGATAAACCAGTGGCTCTCTATTAGAGGAGATACGGAAGGTGCGTTGCTACTGCCCATCAACAAGGGCGACAGGATCGTCCATGAGCGCCGGGATGGTGGCGGAGACAACTGTGGAGAGGTTCATCCGGCTAGGATGACCGACCAGGCGATCTACGACGTGGTGCGGCGCCGCCAGAGAGAGGCCGGGGTGAAGCACCTCTCGCCACACGACTTTAGAAAGACATTCATAGGGGATCTACTGGATGCGATAGGAGATCTCTCTGCGGCGCAGCAGCTCGCCGGGCACGCAGATCCCTCCACCACCGCGCGCTACGACCGGCGCGGGGAGCGGGCAAAGAGGAAGGCTGCGAGCCACCTGCACGTGCCCTACTTCGAGAACAGGCACAGTGGCCCCGGGCAATCGTGAGTCTTCCAGGCGACCCGGGAGATTCTATACGAATGTACGAATATAAGCGTGGCGAGTTGCTCGGAGTCTGAGTGTGACAAGTAACCATCCAGAGTTCACGAAGGTGTATAGCAAACCCTAGCTCGATCGAGGCTAGGTTATGGCTCTCTCGGTCTTTGGATCGAACAGGCGTACCTTGTCAGCCTCTATCCCGAGCCTCAGGCTACTGGTCTTACTCGCCTGACTTTCCGCCGAAACCCGGGCCACCATCATCTCCTCGATCTCCGCAGAGCTCCCAGAGCCCCCATTCTCGGAATCACCGGGGCTGGCGCCATCACTGACGCTGGTCATCTCATCGAGGCTCTTTGAGTGCGCTACCTGCTCCCTTCCAGGTGCGAAGTACACATACTTCTCACTACCCATGCTCTCTATGACCTCCGGCTCCACCTCTAAAACGCTCTGCGAGGCATTCAAGTCTCCGGAGCCGTCCAAGCTCGCTAAACTCGCATCCTCCATGTGCTCGGGCCGGATACCTAGGATCACCCCGGAGCCCGCGTACTCCCCGATTTCGGGGTGCCCGGATACCGGCTCTTTAGCTAGCGGTATCCTAGTCTGCCTCGCACCTTCTCCGAATACGACCGCGTAACCGGAGTAACCAGAGGGGCTCTCTGAATCACGCTCGAGGTGGGCGTTTATAAAGTTCATGGCCGGGCTACCGATAAACCCAGCGACGAACACGTTGCGTGGCCGCTCGTACATCTGTTGTGGGCTCGCCACCTGCTGTACCTCGCCATCCTTTAAGACCACTATCCGGTCAGCCATCGTCATGGCTTCGGTCTGATCGTGGGTGACGTAGATGGTCGTCGTCCCGAGCCTGTTGTGCAGCTTACTGATCTCGGTTCGCATGTTTACCCGGAGCTTTGCGTCCAGGTTGGATAGCGGCTCGTCCATGAGGAATGCCTTGGGCTCTCTCACTATCGCCCTGCCGAGGGCAACCCTCTGCCTCTGGCCACCCGAGAGTGCTTTCGGCTTACGGTCCAGAAAGCTCTGTATACCCAGGATATTTGCAGCTTCCTCGACGCGGCGGTTTATCTCCTCTTTGTCCTCTTTCTTGAGCTTCAGGGCGAAGCCCATGTTCTCGCGCACGTTCATGTGAGGGTACAGAGCGTAGTTCTGGAAGACCATGGCTATGTCCCGGTCACGGGGCGGGAGGTCGTTAACCACCTGCTCGCCGATGTGGATCTGTCCGGAGGTAATATCCTCTAGGCCCGCGATCATGCGAAGCGCGGTCGACTTGCCGCACCCCGAGGGCCCGACGAACACGACGAACTCTCCATCTGGGATGTCGAGGTTCATGTCTCTTACCGCTACCACGCCCTCGCCGTAGACCTTACACACATCCTCTAGCAATACCTCTGCCATTAGCCTGCCCCTTTCCCGGGTGTGAGCTGAGAGTAGCAGCCCCAACCTGTAATCGACCTTTTACAGGCTTACTCAAGCCCCTCTAAGTACTTCGCTATTTCAAGTTTAACCCTATGATCTGATAAAGTAAAACAAATTGAGTTACTAACTGTGGTCAATAAAGTATTAAACTTGCAAACAGTAAAGGAGTGTACATTTTGGGCGAGATGCTACATGAGGACAAGCCCTGGGGCGCATTTAATCAGTATACGTTCAACGAGGCTACTACGGTCAAGATCATACGAGTAGAGCCCGGAAACAGGTTGTCTCTGCAGCGCCATGGTAAGAGAGAAGAACTATGGGTTGCGCTGGATCCGGGGTTGGAGGTCGAGATCGATGGTGATGTTAGTAGCCTGGAAATAGAAGAGAAGATTAAGATCCCATGCGGCGCTGCGCATAGGATGAGCAACGTTTCCGATCACGATGCCAGAATGCTCGAGATTAGCTTCGGCGACTTCGACGAGGATGACATAGAGAGGCTCGAAGACGACCATAATAGGGTATAGACTTTTAGTGGTTGTATCTGCACCGGCCTGATTCGAAGGCCGCTACCTGTTGCACCATTTTCTTCAGCGGACAAGCCTCTCAGCCAGCGTACGTGCTCCACAGATTACGCTTCTCTCCCCGAGAGTCGCGCGGCGCACGGGAATATGGCTGAACGCCGGCATTATGGGTTCCGTGCTCAAAGCCCGCTGCACCATCTCAAAGAAGATCTGCGACTGAGCTACTCCGCCCCCGAGTATTACGATGTCTGGATCGTAGGCGTAGATGAAGTTCACCAAGGCGCGCCCGAGATGCCCCGCAGCCTCTCGCAGAATCTCTCTAGCTTCCACCTCGCCGGCGCTGGCCGCCCGGGCAACGTCTCGCGCCGTGACGGAGCCGTCCATGACGGAACCGTTTCCGGGGAGAGGCTTCCAGCCTCTGCGTAACGCCTGCCGGGCGATCGCGGTCCCCGAGGCTACCGCTTCCACACAACCGTTACGCCCGCAGCCGCAAGGAAACTCCCGGTCGGTTACCGTAGTGTGGCCCAGTTCCCCGGCAAGCCCTCGCGAACCGGAGAATATCTGTCCGTTGACGATCAGCCCAGCGCCGACGCCAGTGGAGACCGTGACGTAGAGTATCGAGTCATGGTCGTGGCCCGCGCCGAAGGCAGCCTCGCCTAGGGCACCCAGGTTGCAGTCGTTTTCCAACACTACCGGGGATGAAAGGCGGGCCCCGAGCTCGGCCGAAATTTCGAGCTCCCACCACGGCCTCGAGAGGTTTGGCGGGTTCAGGACCACCCCGTTTACCGGGTCCAGAGGTCCCGGAGACGCTACTGCTACCGACTCTATGGGCTTGCCTCCCGCCAGCTCGACGACAGCCTCCGCCAACTTTTCGAGCACCTCTCCTTCCGTGGGGGTGTCGAGCACTCGGCAGAGTTCGGGCCTCTCCACGGAGATCTCCCGGAAAACCTCTATCCTGGTCTTGGTACCGCCCACATCAACTGCGGCCCGCAGCGCCATCCTAGACGGTCTCCACTCCCCGCAACTGCGGGTGGTAAGTCGTATGTAGCACCGAGGCCGCCCCTCCGACCGAGCCGGAGTACGTCCCGCCGTGCGAAAGCTCCACCCTAGTGTGTTGCAGGTTACGGGCAAGCGTCGTCTGCCGGAGGATCTCCTCTATCTCCTGCACGTAGATCCCGGCAGCCTCGCCCAGGCCCTTGCCTCCCAGCACAACCAGCTCCAGGTCGAGCGTGTTCACCAGGTCGACCACCCCCTGCCCGAGCATCCTCGAGGAGCGTACTAACTCGTCGCGCGCGAGCGCATCGCCCTCCACGGCCGCCGCACTCACGTCTTCGAAGAGAAGCTCGCCTCTCTCCCACTGTGTCATTATGCTCTGCACTCCCGCGTCTAGCCGCTGCTGTACTCGACGGGCGACCGCCGCCGGAGCGCAGTACATCTCCACGCAGCCTCTCCTGCCGCAGAAGCACTCGGGGCCTTCTATGTTGAGAGTGGTGTGGCCGAATTCCCCAGCGTTGGATGAGGAGCCGCGCAGCAGACGGTTGTCCAGGAACAAGCCGGCTCCGATACCGACGCCGACGTAGATGAAGGCGAAGTCTCGCGCTCCCTGCGCGCCCCCGGACCATCTCTCCCCCACGGCCGACGCCGTCGCGTCGTTATCCACCAGCACGGGTAGGCCGACCTTCTGCTCCAGGCTATCCTTGAGGGGCACCTCGGTCCAGCCCCTCAAGTTCGGCGGATTGTAGACTACGCCGGTGTCGTGATCCAGCGGCCCAGGACAACACACACCCAGCCCAAGAACCTTTCCCCTTTCTAGCTCGGAACCTATCAGCGAGTCCTCCACGAGTTCCGCCACTTCACTGACAACGGCATCGGGGCCATGCTCTTCAGGTGTTTCCCTCTCCGTGGTGTATACGACCCCGCCCGCCAGATCAAGCACAACCAGCGTTATCTCGTCGCAGTCGATCTGCACTCCCAGCGCGTATCCAGCTTGCGGATTTATTTGAAGCCCCACTCTGGGCTTGCCCACGCTAACCGGCGAGACCTTCTCACTCTCAACGACCAGACCCTTCTCCAAAGTTCGCCGGACTATGTTGGAGACCGTCTGAGCCGTTAAGCCAACTCTCTTTGCAATCTCGACCCGGCTGATGCCTCCGTTCACCCGGATGAGTTCTAGAACCACCTGCTCGTTGTAGTCCCTAACCCCCAACAGGTTCGTACCATTACCCACGCATTCTCCTTCTTCGGAGCCTGTGACTGCCACTATACCGTTATCGAATAAATCACTCAATTTGCTTTAATAATAGTCAAATGGTAACGTGGCCGCAGGTGGAGGACAGAAAGAGCATTAGTATCAAGGAGTGATAGCTGTCCGCATGGACCACACCACACGTCAGCAAGAGAAAAGCAGTCCTGAGCAAGCTCCGATGGATGTTATCGTAATCCCTCACTCTCACTGGGACCGGGAGTGGTACCAGACCTTCGAGGAGTTCAGGTTCAACCTGGTCCATTTCATGGACGAGCTCATCGAGCAACTCGAGACCGACGAGGGCATGCGGCACTTCATGCTGGATGGTCAGGTGTCGCTTATCGAGGATTACCTGGAGGTCCGCTCTGAGAATGGAGAGAGGCTGCGACGGCTTATCCAGGACGGCCGGATAGAGATCGGTCCCTGGTACGTCCAGCCCGACGAGTTCTTGATCTCCGGGGAGTCCTTGGTGCGCAATCTTCTCATAGGAGATCGTCAGGCGAGGGACTACGGCCCCGTGATGAAACAGGGTTACGTCCCCGACACCTTCGGCCACGTGGGACAGCTCCCGCAAATATTGCAGGGCTTCGACATCGGCGCCTTCTACTTCATGCGGGGCCTGGGGGAGGACGTCGACGAGCTTGGCTCGGAATTCTGGTGGGAGGCGCCCGACGGTTCAAGGGTAATGGCGCACTTCCTCTCGGAGACGTACTCAAACGCCGCAGTGCTGGGCTCGGACCCGGAGAGTATGTCGTTTAGGCACGAGATGATCTCGGCTCCCAGTAGCTACATGGTCAGCTACGATAGCCTCTACGAGCTTCGTGACCGGTTGGCGGCGCGGACGGTCAGTAGGACTATCCTGCTCCTAAATGGCAGCGATCACGTCACCGTGCAGCCAGACTTTTCCCGGCACGTCTTCGACCTCAACCGCTCCATGCCCGACCGTATATTCAACGGCAGGCTAGAAGACTTCGAGCGGCGCGTCCTCGCGTCGGGTGCCGAACTGAACACCTATTGGGGAGAGCTTAGGTCTCCCCGGTACCAGCCGGTCCTGCGCGGGACGCTCTCTTCGCGGACGTACATAAAGCAGGAAAACGCCCATACCCAGCACCTTCTAGAGGGGCTGGCCGAGAGAGCGGCGGCCGTCGCCTACGCGCTCGGGGGCAAGGACTACCAGCCTTTCCTGAGATACGCCTGGCGAGATTTGGTCAAAAATCACGCCCATGATTCCGTAGGCGGCTGCTCTACGGACACGGTGCATCGACAGATGATGCACCGCTTTGATACCGCCAACCGCGTAGGACAGAAGGTCATAGACGAAGCCCTCAACTTTCTCACCACCAGGGCCTCGGCAGCGCTCGGGATCGGCGCGGTACCGGTCGTCGCGTTCAATCCCAGCTCATGGAAGCGTAGTGGCGCGGTACGCGTGGACGTTTCTCTGGATGCCGATGCTCCGCTACGCCAGAGGATCTTCGGTTATAGCAGCGCCACTGACCTGGACTTGGAGCAGTTCGTCTTGCTGGACCCGGACGGCGAAGAGGTTCCGTTCGTCATTAGAGACAGCAAGTTGCGCATCGAGGATGCGCTCTACCGCAGGAAAGCGGTCCGCAGGCAGACCATCGAGTTCGAGGCTCTCCGGCTCCCGGCGCTCGGACATAAGGCCTATCAGCTTGTGCGCGCTGCAGACCGGGAACGCGACAAAAGCCTCCAGCAGCAGAGCCAGGCTCTAGTCCTGGAGAACGAGTATGTGCGAGTGCTGCCCGAAGACGATGGCACATTGACCATTACCGACAAGTCTACCGGGCGTGAGTATCCTGGTTTGAATCGTCTCGTGGACGACGCGGACGCCGGAGACGAATACAATTTCTCCCCGCCAGAACTCCAGCACCGGATAGTTTCCACACAGGCGGATTGGCGGGTCGAGCAGGGAGATGACGAGCGGCACCTGGTTCTCAGGGCGGAGCTAGAGTTGCCGAGAGGATTGACCGAAGACCGCTCCGGGCGCTCGGAGGATCTTGCGCGCTGCCCGGTAGTGGTACACGTACATCTGCCGTCTAACGCGCGGCAGGTAAGGATCTCGACGGAGTTCTACAACCGGGTAAAGGACCACCGCCTGCGGGCAATTATCCCCAGTGGCTTCGAGGCGGAGGAGTCAATCGCCGAGAGCGCCTTCGGGACGGTGAGGCGTCCAACTACTGTAGAAGACAGCTCGGGCTACAGAGAAGAGGACTCAATGACCTTCGCCCAGCAGCGCTTCGTGCGCGTCGAGGAAGGCGGAAGCGGGATCGCGGTGCTGAATAAGGGTCTCAGCGAGTATGAGGCTTCCCCGGACGGAGAGGTGGCGCTGACGCTGTTGCGCTCGGTCGGATGGCTTTCGCGCAACGATCTATCTACTCGTATTGGGCATGCGGGTCCAGAGCTCGCCACGCCAGAGGCGCAATCTCAAGGGCGGCAAATGTTCGAGTATGCAGTCGTTCCGTACACGGATAGTTGGCCTGAAGGCAGCATATACAGAGAGGCTGAGGAATTCTGGCTGCCTTTGCAGGCTAGAGCGGGCCAGCGACTGCAGGACGATTTCGAAAGCCGCCCGGAGTACGCCAGAGGGTCTTACATGCGCGTGGACAATGAGAATGTCGTCCTCAGCGCCCTAAAAAAGGCGGAGAACATGGACGGCCTGGTGGTGAGGCTCTTCAACGCCTCCGGAAAGGAGGAGCAAGTCGTACTGCGTTTTGGCTTGCCGATTGTCTCGGCTTACCGGACAAACCTGAACGAGGAAATCTTCGAGCAGATAGCTCCCGATGACGACTCGGAGAGCGAGCTCCACCTTACTGTCGGCGGTTCGGCGATAGAAACCTTGATGGTCAAGACGCAGGCCGACGGACAATAGCGTCACGGAGACCGATGGATTTGCACAAGCACCGGCTGGTCCGGTCTCCAGCGAGGGAAAGGATGAAGAACATGCAGATACCGGGTAGAGCGATAAGCCGGAAGAAGTTCCTTAAGGTAGGTGGCGCCGGGGTCGCGGGCGCCGCGATGCTCGGCACCGCCGGGTGCGCCGGTGGAGGCGAAGAGGAACAGGGAGGGGACGCAAACAGCATCGGGTGGCAGGTGATACCGCCTTACTCGCCACAGGCTACAGACCAATCCCGCGTCGACTACATAGAGAGTTCCATCTCCGACTGGGAAGAGTCTAGCGAGTTCTCGATCAACCCACAGGTAAGCTCTTCAAACATCACGGCGGCGAACGCAAGACTCTTGGAGCAGGCCTCCCAAGGCCGGGCCCCGGATATCGCAATGGTTGACTCCTATCTATTCCCCCGCTTCTACGACTTCGTGCGACCGCTAGGCGAGTATATGGGTGACGTTTCCCAAGAGGACTATTTCCCGTTTGCCCGTGAGACCATGACTAATGGCGGCGACGTCCTTGGCCTCCAGTTCACCACCGACGTCCGCGTGATGTTCTATCGTACGGATCTCGTAGAGGAGCCGCCGTCCTCCTGGGATGAGTTACTCGAGGTGGGTCGGGGCCTCCGGGACCGAGAGGGGCTCGATCCCTTTCTCTTTCCCGGCGGCCGAGACGAGGCGACCGTAACCACCTCCCTACTGCCATACTTCTGGGCTCAGGGAGGGGAGCTCGTCGACGATGAGGGCAATCCCATCTTTGGCGAGGGTGAAAACCGTGAGAGTATGCTTAATTCCTTGAATTTCATAAGGCAGTGCGTCGAAGCGGGGATAACGCCCCAGCGGGTCACTGAGTATGGGACGGAGCCGGACCTGAATGGTGACGTTTCGTCAGGGAACACGGCGATGTTCCTGGGCGCCAACTTCCAGGTCGGCCTCCTCCAGGAGATAATGGGAGTCGAGGAGTTCAATTCCCAGTGGGCAGTCGCCCCCATACCTTCGATGGAGGGCGGCGACAACCATGCAACCACAGCGGGCGGCCAGATGTGGGGGGTCTTCACGGAGAACGAGGACAAGCAGCGGGCCGGCGTTGATTTCTTGAAGTCCGCCTTCGTAGGCAATCAAGGTATGGCTGGGTGGTGCAACGTGGGCGGCTACCTTCCACCCCGTCAGCCGGTCTTCGAAGTCTCGGACTACGAGGGAAATAAATACACTGACACTTTCCGGGAGCACCTCGAGATGTACGCTCGCAATCGTCCCGCCGCAGAGAGCTACCAGGACATCTCCACCCAGCTACAGATCGCCGTTTCGAACACGATCTCCGGGGAACGGAGCCCGGAAGATGCCCTTGAGGCCGCGGTTAACTCGGTGCAATCATGAGTTCTGGCACAACGGCGCCAGCGGCGGAGCGGCACCCGCCAGCCAACGGGCCTGGCAAACCGCCTAGTCAAAAGAGGAACAGGCTATCACGTATCAAGGAATCCCCTCTGCCATGGCTCTTGCCGCTTGCCCTCGTACTCGGGGTAACTTTTCTCTATCCCGTGTTCGAGATTGCCCGCCTGAGCTTCACCGACGCCAGCTTGGTAGGGACAGACTACTCTTACACTCTAGAGTCCTACATGTCACTGTTCGGTTCGCCGGGCTTTTGGAACATGCTGACCGTGACGGCGATCTTCGTCTCGGCTAGCGTAGCCTTCCAGATGCTCTTAGGTTTCGTTATAGCGCTGCTCATAGATCAGGGCGTTCAGCGAGGCCTCAAAGCTACGATCGTCACCCGGACAGCGGTGCTCACCGCTTGGGCCATACCCGGGGTGATAATCGGGATCATCTGGAGCATCCTGTACGAGCAGTCCGCTTCGGGAATTCTCAATTACATCTTTAGCTCGGTTGGGTTGGTTGCAGAGGCCTTACCATTCCTCTCGGATCCGGATCTCGCGCTCGCTTCGGTGACCGCGGCTAACATCTGGCGCGGTACGGCCTTCAGCATGATCTTGATCTATGCCGGCCTCCAGACCCTGCCGCGGGATGTACTGGAGGCCGCTAGAATAGACGGGGCAAATGCCCTCCAGAGACTGTTCCGGGTGGTTATCCCAATTCTCGCACCAATGCTTTTTATTAACCTCGTGATAGTAACCATCGAAACTTTTAACACCTTTGATATGGTACTAGCGTTAACCGGTGGTGGCCCGGGCCAAAGCACGGAGGTCATCGCGCTCAGCATCTACAATAAGATATTCCAGCAGTTCGACCTTGGAGTTGGGGCCGCAACGGCCATGCTGCTGCTGGTAATAAGCGCCGCCATGACGACTGTGTACATAGCGTTCATAGAGCGTAGTCAGGGGTTGGAGTAGCGTGAACAGAATACTCGCCAGTAAGGCGCGCCGGGAGTCGCTGATCAATGCCGCGCTGTACCTCTGTTTCGGGATAGTTACATTGTTCTTCTTGTTCCCGGTTTTCTGGGTGCTCTCGATGTCCTTGAAGTCCGTGCCACAACTCTTCGCGACCCCGCCAGTCTGGTTCCCTTTGAACCCGCAATTCGGGAATTATGCCTACGTGATCCAGAATACCTCTATAGTCGGGTATCTACTGAACTCGGCGTTAATAGTGGCCTTTAGTGTCGTGCTGACACTTATAATCGCAACCCTCGCGGCATACGGGTTCTCCCGGTTCATTTTCCGCGGCAAAAAGCTCTCTTTGATGGCTGTGTTGGTCTTCCAGATGGTCTCGCCGGTCGTTATAGCGATTCCTCTGTATCGGACTCTGGTAGCGCTCGGCCTATTGAATAACTTTGCCGGTCTGATTGTGGTGTATGTGGCCGTGGTCCTGCCATTCACCACCTGGTTCTTGAAAGGCTACTTCGACACGATCCCACACGACCTAGATGACGCAGCGTCTATAGATGGTTGTAGCCGCATACAACTCCTATGGAGGGTGCTGCTGCCGGTTTGTGCCCCCGGCATAGCTTCGTCAGCCATTATCGTGGCGGTATTGAGCTGGTCACAGTTTGTTGTGCCGTTCATCCTCCTGGATGATCGCACCATGTACCCAGTATCTGTCGGGCTCGTGAACCTGCAGTCAAACTCCGACGCGATAACTCTGCACTACCTTTCGGCTGCCAGCGTAGTCGCCATAGGACCCGTCCTGGTACTGTTCGTAATACTGCAACGTTACATCGTGGGTGCTTTGGCAAGCGGAGCAGTCAAGGGCTGAAACGCTCTCGCCTCTTTTGTGCCCTCTTGGCTGCCTGCTTAGCGGGATCATACTCCGCTAATCGGCAAAGTATGATCCCGCTAAGCAGAGAACTGACCTGCAGTATGGAAGCCTTAACCTTCTCATTTAAGAGACGAAGGTAAAGCCGGATCTAGCGTGACGTGTGCGCACTCTGTTCCAGGATCTGACGGAGTACTGCCTCCTCTGCGGCAAATTGCTCCGTAAGGCACTCGTTCACCGTGTCGGGCTGCTCTCGTACTGGTTCTCCCTCTACAGTCCGCGCCAAGTTGGCTTACGACCTTCTGCGAATGCGCGAGGACCTTCCCGAGCATCCTCGGATACCAGCATGCTCTCATAAGTGCGCATACTCCCGCTCCTTATATACGCGTAGGCTTCTTCGACGCCCAGATTCTCGGTGGCGGCCGTTATCTCCTTGAGGGCGGAGATAGCGAGTGGGGCTGCGCTGGCGACCCTCTGCGCCAGCCGCCTGGCCTCATCCATCAGCGTCTCCGCCGGCACCGAGGAGTTGACGAGACCCCACCGCGCGGCCTCCTCTGAGTCCATGCTCCGTCCTGTGAGCATCATCTCCATTGCTATGACTCGGGGTAGCCGCCTGGGCAGCCGGAACGCGCCACCGGCGTCCGGGATGATTCCCAGGGTTGTCTCGGGCAGAGAGAACTGGGCGTGGTCTGCTGCAACCACGAGGTCACAGGCCAGCGCAAGCTCGAAGCCACCGCCGACCGCGAGCCCGTTCACTGCGGCGATCACGGGCTTGTCGAGGCCAAAGAGCTCGGTGAGACCCGCGAAGCCGCCGGGACCGTGGTCGGCATCCACAGCCTCGCCTCCCGCAGCGGCCTTGAGATCCCAGCCGGCGGAGAAGAACCGCTCGCCAGCGCCGGTCACGATCGCGACTCTGAGTTCCGGATCGTCGCGGAAGGCGAGGAAAGCCTCGGCCAGTTTGCAGCTTGTCGCAGAGTCGATGGCGTTCGCCTTGGGACGGTCGAGCGTTATCTCAAGCACCCCGCCGCTCCGCTCGGCGCGCACGGCTTCCGCAGCGTCTGTCATCTCCAACCTCCGTCGTTTCGGGGGCTCACAACTACTCGGCTATTCGGATTGCATCCGGATCAGGGCATCGGCGGCGACGGCCCCCTCGCCGCGAGGCAGGACGAGCAGCGGGTTCACCTCAAGCTCCTCGATCTCGTCCCTGCGCTCGTCCGCGAAAGCGGAGATGTCGAGCACCGCCTGAACCGCTGCCTCACGGTCGCCCGCTGGACCACCCCGGAAGCCGGAGATCAGGGCCGAGACCTTCAACGAGTCCAGCGCGCGTGAGATCTCCGCCCTGCCCGCCGGGAGCAGCACCGTGGCGCTGTCCCGCACCAGCTCCGTCAGCGTTCCGCCGGAGCCTACCACCAGGGCCAGCCCGAAGCGCTCGTCCCGCCTGAGGCCGATTATCAGCTCCGCGACGGCGCCCCGGACCATCCGCTCGATGAGGAACCCATCCTCCCCGTTCGAGCCGTTGGAGAGGCCGGCGGCCGCCACACGCTCCACCGCCGTACGGACCTCACTGTCGTCGCGCAGGTCGAGCGCGACGGCGTCGTGGTCGCTCTTGTGCGCAAGCTCCGCCGCCACGGGCTTGACGACCACCGGATACCCGATGCCGGCCGCCACCCCGGCCGCCTCTCCGGCGGAGCTGGTACGGGCCTCCGGTACTCGGACACCGGAGGCGGCGAGCAGCCGCTTGCTCTCCCACTCATCCAGTAGCCGCGGTTTCCGTGGCGCCCTGCCTGGCGCGGCGGGCACCAGAGACTCCGCCGAGTCCTCGTCCGAGATCTCCCGCCGCCGCTCCGCGTACCAGGCCGCTCCGGCGAGGGCCGCGGTAGCTTCCGGAAGACCCTGCAACGGCACCACGCCACCATCTAGCAGCCTCTGCCGGGCATCCGACGGTAACAGCTCCGGGATCGTGCAAGCCACCGCCGCGACCTTGCAGGTCTCCTTCTGGGAGGAGATCAGGGCGTCTGCGGCGGCGTTCCAGGCGTCCACGTCCCATTCGCCGCCACGCGGGTAGTCCAGGGTGAGGACCGTGACGTCGAACTCGCCCCGCATCATCGTCGTAAAACACCTCTGCAGCTTCTCGCGGTCGCCCCACACCGCCGTGTTGTAGTCCAGTGGATTGGAGATGCTGACGAAATCTCCCAGCTGCTCCGCGAAGGCGGCCTCCTGGGAGTCGTCCAGCTCCGGTAGCGAGAGTCCCAGCGGGGCGGCGAGGTCGGCGAACATCGCCGAGTCGCCGCCGGAGCCCGCCAGCACCCCGATCTTCCTCCCTTTCAGAGGCCCGGTGTAGGCCAGGAGCTTGAGCGTCTCCAGGAACTTGGCCAGCGTGCCGGCGCGCACGATGCCGAGCCTCTCGAAGAGGGCGTCGTACAGCTCGTCCGGATCCGAGAGCGAGCTGGTGTGGCTGCGCGTGATCCTGGTGCCAAGACTTGAGGACCCGGACTTCAGGGCGACCACGGGCACGCCCCTTTCCTGGGCCCGCAGCGCGGCGCGACTGAAGGCGCCGACGTCCTTTATGCCCTCCACGTACAGCCCGATGGCCTGTACGCGGGGGTCCTCGATCAGGGCGTCCACGTAGTCGGCGAGGCCGAGCACGGCCTGGTTGCCGATGCTTATGACGTGACTCAGAGGGAGAGAGCGATCGGCCATCGTCACGTTCAGGCTAATATTGCCACTCTGGCTGACCACCGCCACGCCTCTCTCCGTGCGTTCTCCGCCGTGAAGGTCCGGCCACAGGGCCGGTCCTTCCAGATAGTTCAACATCCCGTAGCAGTTGGGCCCGACCAGCGCCATCTCTCCCGCCGCTGCGACTAGCTCCTCCTGCAACGCCTCGCCCTCGTGGCCCAGCTCGGCGAAGCCCGCCGCGTAGCACACGCAGCCGCCGACCCCGAGGGCCGCGAGCTCCCCCACTGCCTCGATGGTAGCCTCCCGCCGGATACCGACGAAGGCGGCGTCCGGCGCCTCCGGCAGCTCGGCGATGGACGGATAGCAAGGGTAACCGGCCAGCTCCTCGTACTTGGGGTTCACCACCAGGATGCGCCCCTCGTAGCCGAGGTCCTCGCAGTTATGGATGGCCCCCGCTAGATCCCGCCCCCCGACGAAGACGATGCTCCGGGGCGCGAGCAGACGCTGCACGTTACCTCGCGGTGTCAAGGTGTCCTCCATCAGTGAGCTCATAAGGTCTACCAGCCCGTGTACACGTCGAGGCCACGTTTCTTGATCTGGCCGCCGATTATCATGCGCTGCACCTCGGAGGTGCCCTCCCAGATGCGGTCCACCCGCACGTCGCGCCACAGCCGCTCGACGGGATTCTCCCGCTGGTAGCCCCTGCCGCCCATGATCTGGACCGCCTTGTCGCAGACCCTGCTGGCCATCTCCGAGCATTGTAGCTTGACCGCCGAGGCGCGGGCGTGAGCCAGCTTGGGGTCGGACTCGTTGGCGGTCTCCCAGCACACCCGGTAGAGCATGCTCTTCGAAGCCATGATCTCGACCGCCATATCCGCAAGCATGAACTCTATGGCCTGGAAGTCCCTTACCGGCTGGCCGAACTGCACCCTACCGGCGGCGAACTCGTTGGCGATCTCCGTCGCCCGGGTCGCCGCGCCCACGCACCGGGCGCCGATCGCGAGCCGCGCCTCGACGAACCAGTCCTTGGTGAGCTCGAACCCTTCGCCCACGTCGCCAAGTATCTTGTCCTCGCCGACCTCGACATCCTCCAGCACGAACTGCGGATGGCCCCACACGTAGTTGTGGGTGAAGCTCGGGGTCTTCTCCACCCTCACCCCAGGCACATCCTTGTCCACGAAGAAGACGGTGGGCCTGTCGGGGTCGCCGTCAACGTGGGCGTGGACGAGCAGATAATCCGCCCCACCGCCGTCGGTGAACCATTTCTCGCCGTTGATCTTGAACCCGCCATCTATGCGGTCCGCCCGGGTCTGCACGGCCCGCACGTCGGAGCCGGCGCCGGGCTCCGTGATCACGTACGCCTCGCGGCGCTCGCCCCGGCAGGTCGGCGCCAGGTACTCCCGCTTCTGCTCCGGCGTGGCGAACCGCATGGAAGAGGCCGGCTGCATCACCACGTTCCACAGCGCCCCCGTGGCCCGTCCGAGCTGCTCGTTTAAGAGCATCTGCTCGAAGTTGTCGTAGCCCTGGCCACCGTCCTCGGGTGAGTGGTTCACGGCGTTGAACTCCCAGTCCACCACCGACCGGGTAAGCTCCGAAATCCTCCCGGCGGAGAGCCCTCCCCCCTCCTCGCACTCCAGTTCGGCGGACACTAGCACCTCGTCCACGAAGGCCCGCGCCCGCGACTGAAGCCGCCGATGCTCCTCCGAGAGCGAGAAGTTAGTACCGTTCATAATGCTCTTCGACGAGACAGAGTCCACCAGATTCCTCCTCAACTACCCTAGTCCAGGGCTCGTCTACATAGGTGTCATCAATAGCTATTATTGTGAATCTTAAACTATACAGTAGAAATATGTAAAGGTCGGACAGACTTGCGCTCATTACGCTATATCGCTAGCATTACAGTAGATTTATAAGATCTCGTAGAGCTTGACAAAGACGACGAACATCCTCAGGGGGCAGCATGAACAGAGAGGTAATAGTGAGTTGCGCCGTTACGGGGGCGGGCGACACCGCCGGTAAGAACCCCAACGTGCCGGTAACTCCGCAGGAGGTAGCCGACTCTGCCATAGAGGCGGCACAGGCCGGGGCGGCGGTGGCCCACATCCACGTCCGTGACCCGGAGACGGGCGAAGGCTCCAACGACCCGGCCCTGTTCCGGAAGGTGGTGGAGCGCATCCGGGAGTCGGACACGGACGTGATCATAAACCTCACCGCCGGGGGCGGGGGTGACTTCCTGCCAAACGACGACGATCCGGGTGTGGGAGCCGCGGGTACGGACGTGCAAAGTCCCGAGGAGCGCCACGCCCACGTAGGGGCGCTATTACCGGAAATGTGTACGCTGGACTGTGGCTCGTACAACTTCGCGGACTTCGTATATTTGAATGCGGAGCCCTGGATCCGGCGCCAGGCGAGTCTTATACAGGCGGCGGGGGTAAAGCCCGAGATAGAGTGCTTCGAGCTCGGCCATGTTAGGCTGGCCCGCCAGCTAGTAGAGGATGGGCTGGTGGATCATCCGCCATTTTTCCAGATATGCCTCGGCATCCCGTGGGCTGCGGAGGCCAACACAGAGACCATGCACGCCATGCGCGACGCTCTGCCGGCGGAAGCCCGGGATGCGGGTAGCTGGTGCGGCTTCGGCGTCGGCCGGATGCAGATACCGATGGCCGCACAGTCGGTGCTCTTAGGCGGCAACGTGCGGGTCGGCCTCGAAGATAACCTGTACCTCGAAAAGGGCGTCCCGGCGACCAACGGTGCTCTTGTAGACAGGGCCGTCGGCGTCATAGAGAGCCTCGGCGCCAGGCCAGTTACCCCTACCGAGGCCCGCGAGAAGCTCGGGCTGAAGGTACAGGAGGCCAGGGTCTGAGCAACGTTAGTAAGCACCCATAACCCATCTTGAAGAAGCCGAAAAATGCCGGGAGGAGCGAGAGTGACCGACGAATATCAGGGTAGAGCCAGCACGGTCTGCCTCGTAGGGGCGGGCGTCATAGGCTACGGCTGGGCGGCGCGGTGCCTGGCGGCCGGCCTGGACGTGGTCGCCACCGATCCCGCACCGGGCGCCGAGGAGAGCATCAGGGCCGGAGTGGAGAATGCCTGGCCCGCGCTTGAGCGGGTTGGCCTCGCGGAAGGTGCGGGCAAGGAGAGGCTATCTTTCACAGCCGATCTGGAAGAGGCGGTCGCCGGGGCGGATTTCGTGCAGGAGAGCGTCCCGGAGCGGGAGGAGCTCAAGCAGGACGTGCTCGCCCGCATAGACGCCGCCGCGCCAACGCGGGCAATCATCGCCTCAAGCACCTCGGGTTTTCTACCCTCCACGCTACAGAAAAAGTGCCAGCACCCCGAGCGGGTGATGGTTGGCCATCCTTTCAATCCCGTGTATCTGTTGCCCCTTGTAGAGGTGGTCGGAGGCGAGAAGACCTCCCCAGAGAACATACAGAGGATGATGGGCTTCTACCGCTCCATTGGCATGAAGCCCCTTCACGTAAAGAAGGAGATAGACGGGCACCTCTCCGACCGCCTCCAGGAGGCGCTGTGGCGCGAGAACCTGCACCTCGTAGCCGAGGGCGCCGCCACCACCAAGGAGCTGGACGAGGCCATAGTCTACGGTCCCGGTCTCAGGTGGGCCCTCATGGGGGTCAACCTGACCTTTCACATGGCCGGAGGCAAGGAAGGCATGTCGCACATGCTGGCTCAGTTCGGGCCCGCACTGGAAGCTCCCTGGACCAAGCTACAGGCTCCTGAGCTAACAGAGGAGCTGAAAGAGAGGATGGTTACAGGCACCACCGAACAAGCCGCGGGGCGCTCAGTCGCCGAGCTTGAGCGTCGCCGCGACGAGTTCTTGATCCGACTCATGGAGCTGCTCCGGGAGTACTGGCCGGAGAACGAGATCTCCGGTAACCCTAAGGACGGAGAGCGCAATGCCGGAGCCTGAGAACACCGGGCTCCCCTACAACGCTCCGCTGCGCCTGCACGAGGCGGAGGTACTTCCCGAGTGGGTGGACTACAACGGGCACATGAGCGAGGCGTTCTACGTGCTCGTCTTCGGCCACAGCACCGACGCACTGCTCAACTACATTGGCATGGATGCGGAGTACCGGGAGCGTAGTCGGTGCTCGCTGTACACGCTAGAGGCCCACGTTAGCTATGTGCGGGAAGCCCGTGAGGCTGAGCCCCTGCACGTGACGACCCAGCTCCTTGACCACGATCATAAGCGCGCCCACCTCTTCCACTCGATGTACCACGCCACGGACAGGAGGCTGCTCGCCACCGGGGAGGTCATGATGCTCAACGTGGACAACACTGAACCCGCGGGACCACGCTCGGCGCCGTTCTCGGAGGAGATCTCCTCCACCTTGAAGGGAATCAAGGCCTCTCACGACTCCCTGCCCCTACCCGAGCAGGCCGGTCGCGCAATCGGCATAGAACGCCGGTAGCCTACTATGGGGGCCTCTATGGGTCTCTCCTCGTAATGGATATTCCGGCTAGCCTTGTTGCTGGCTGAGAAAACTACACGTAAGACGCCCCCGGCAGGCTAGAGCTCGCCGGGGGAGTCCGTTGGACGTCAGTGTCAGCTGTGGCCTCCGTTAGCGGCGCTGCTCCTGGCCGGCGGAGACCTTCTCTTGTTCCTCGCCCATGGCTACAGGCTCTGGAGTATTCGCGTTGTCCGCTTCTGTGGCGGGAGTTCCGCCGGACTCGGCCTTGTCGTTTATCAGCCACTTCCTGAAAGACAAAACCATCAGGAGGAGGATGAATAGTAAGGGGAAGGCGCTTATAACGGTCAGCGTCTGCAGCGGCTCCAGGCCGCCGCCGTACATCATCACGATCGCCACGGCACCGAGCATAGCCGCCCAGAAGAGCCTGTGCCAGCGGGGCGGCTCCTCCTCGGGTCCGAGCTCGCTCGAGGCCACGGAGGCCAGGGCGAACGACGCCGAGTCGAGCATGGTCGCCAGGAAGACCATCGCCAGCACGAGGAACACCACCAGGACGAGGCCGCCAAGCGGCAAGCCGAGCACGGTCGCTATGATAGCCGCCGGGGCTCCCTCGTTCTCCAGGATGTCTGTTACCGGGACCACGTTGTTAAGCTCGAAGTACAGGCTCGTATTGCCGAGGATTGCGAAGGCGGACCAGGTGCCCAGGCTGCCCGCCAGGCACATGGCGAGGATCACCTCCCGCATGGTCCTGCCCCGGGAGATCCGCGCGGCGAACAGCCCCACGAACGGGGCGTAGGCGATCCACCAGCCCCAGTAGAAGACGGTCCAGGTCTCGGTGAATCCCGAATCTCGGATGGGGTCCATGTAGAAGCTCATCTGGACGAAGTTCTGGAGCAGGAGGCCGACGCTGTTGGTAAAAGTCGTCAGGATGAACACGGTCGGCCCGGCTACTATGATGAATACACCTAGCGCCAGAGCCAGGTAGACGTTGAGGTCCGACAGCCGCTTGAGGCCCTTCTGCAGGCCGAGATACGCGCTGAGCCCGAAGATTGCGGTCCAGATCACGATTATCCCGGCGTCTAGCGTGATCCCCTGCGAAACGCCGGTCAGCTCGCCGAGTCCTTCGGAGATCATGGGCGTGGCAAGCCCGAGCGAGGTGCCCACGGCACCTATGAGCCCGAACACGAAGAAAACGTCTATGATCTTGCCGATCCAGCCGTCCGCGTGATCCCCGAGTATCCCCCTACAGGCCGCGCTCAAACGGAGTATCGGCTGCTTGCGCACGTAGAAGGCGTACGCGATCGGCAATGCTGGCAGGCAGTAGATGGCCCACGCGGTGAAACCCCAGTGAAACATCCCGTACGTGGCCGCCCAGTTTCCGGCCTCCACGCTGCCCGGCTCCAGCCCGAACGGCGGGGACGTATAGTAGTATGCCCACTCTATAACTCCCCAGTACATGATCCCCGAGCCTATGCCGGTCGTGAACAGCATCGCTATCCAGCTCGTAGTGGAGAACTGTGGTCGGGTATCCGGGTCGCCGAACTTCAAGCGCCCATACTTGCCGAACGCCAGATACACCAGCAGGCCGAATACCGCTATCGCGAACCACATGTAGAGCCAGCCAAAGCTACCCGTGATAAACGATAACATGCCATCCAGAATCGCCGTGCCCCGTTCCGGACCCAGCAAAAGCGGTGCGCAAATGGCAGCCACCAACAATAAGGAAAGCCAAAATATCCTTTTCTCAACACCGGGTTGCCTCAAACTCGTCTCCCTTCAACCAAAGATCTACTGTAATCCTAATGATGTACAGTAGAAAATGCAAATGAATGTTTTCTAGGGGGCTCCAGCCCCGGGTGACGAGCCCCGGTCAGAATTGAGGCAAACACGGATTCTGACCGGCCGTCAGCCGTTGTCTAGTTTCTTAGCAAGCTGGCAAACTCCGTGCTTTCATCCATCTATGACCTCTCAAGCGGTATGCGGGTATCGCCAGCTTCGATTTGGCCAGGATGGTCTGCGGTTTTGTTAATGTACAATTCGATTATCTTGGCTGCGGAGACCAAACACCATTCATGGCGCGAGGAAGATGCCGAGCCTAAGGATACCTTGGACAGCCCGGGCGACGGCGCGCACGGGATCTCGATTGGTGAGACTGCACGATATATCGGGGTCTCAACGCAGGCACTTAGAGGCTGGGAGAACGAGGGCCTGATCAAACCCCGGCGTAGTCAAGGCGGGACCAGGTATTACAGCCGACAAGACCTCGAGCGGTTGCGTGGGATCCAGCAACTCAGGGAGATTCATGGCTTGAACTTCGCCGCCATCCGAAGAGAGCTCGGCTCTGTAGAAGATAATGGCTCTGCCGAGGAGCCCCAAAGTGAGCTCCAGGCCAGGCGGCTCGGGGAGCGTCTCCGCAGCGTGCGTCTCGGCGAGAGCAAAACCTTAAAGCAAGTCTCCGAGGCGACCGGACTCTCCGTATCCTTTATCTCGGCCCTGGAACGCGGGCACTCCGGCGCTTCTATCGCGACCCTGCGTAACGTGCTCGGGTTCTACGGACTGCATTGGAGGGAGGTATTCGGAGACCCGGTCGAGCACCGCTCCCGACTCGTCGGGCCCCAGGACAGGCCTCTGACCCGATGGCCGAACGGCCTCCGTTCAGAGGGCCTCACCACCACCGGCTCCCTGATGGACCCGGCCGTCATGCACTTTCCTCCAAATACCGGTAGCGGTGAGCATTTCTCCCACTCCGGCGAAGAGTTTATCTACGTGCTCTCTGGCAGACTTTTCGTCGAGCTGGATGAGCCCGGTCGTGAGACGAAAGTTTATCGTTTGGGGAGCGAGGATTGTTTGTACTTTCCCTCTTCAGTACCCCATACTTGGTGGACCGAGGAAGAGCAAGCGACGGTCATATACGTCGACAGCCCTCCTTCCTTCTAGGCGCCGCGGTCTTTCTCCAAAATATGTCATCAGGATAACGGCCAGTTTTGATACAAGTCAGTTTGTAGCGTAAAAGCCAAAGTAGCTTACAATACCCCGATAGCCGTGTAGACGGCGGTTACGACCATGAACCCGGCGAAGCCCAGGCGTAGCGCCCGCTCCGGCAGCGGGTCGCGCAGCCTCACCCCGAGCCAGGCCCCGACGATCGCGCCCAGGATCAGGGGCGGCAGCTCCGTGAGATCCACTACCCCGACGAGGATGTATCCTAGTGCCCCCACGGCTCCCGCGGAGAGCACCACCGCCAGGCTGGTCGAGACGGCGGTCTTGGTGGTGAGGCCCATCCCGAGCACCATCAACGGCACCATCAGCACTCCGCCGCCGACCCCCACCAGCCCCGAGAGCGCCCCGATTCCCACCCCGGCGGCGAGCACCAGCGCCACGGGTATCCGCTTGCCCTCTCCCGTACTCTCCGAGCGGCCTTTGGCCGTGGGATAGGCGAGGGCCAGCAGCAGGGCGGCGAAGGCAAGCTCGACCACCGCATCCGGGGAGATGCGGCTTACGGCGACCCCTATGAGGGTCGAGGGCGCGACGGCGAGCGACAGCACCCCGGCCGTACGCCACTGTACCGGGTTCTCGCTGCGGGCGTTGCGGATGGTGCCCGAGAGCGAGGAGAACACGATGATCGCCAGGCTCGCGGCGACCGCCTCGGTTATGTTCCAGCCCGCAACGTACAACAGCGCGGGCACGAACACGATGCCGCCGCCGACCCCCACCAGGCCCGAGAGAGCGCCGCCGCAGACCCCGAGCACCGCCAGAAGTATTAGCTGAGAGGAATCCATGTTTACAAGATCACCTTTATCTCATACCCTTCCTCTCCCAACAACGTACCTCCTACGAAGCGAGCAGAGAGAAGGTACGTTAGGCAAAAGTTTTGCCTAACTCCGTATTACCCTCAAGCCTACTAGCCTTCACTGAGCTAGCGCGCAGCCGTCTTTGCGAGGATCGCTACCGCAGGCCCGTACGCCGTCCTCATAGACCCGGATTAGCTGTGCGCCGCCGGTAGGGATCTCGTAAGGGGCGCCGATCCGGACGTCGTGACCTAACCTCCGCAGCTTTTCGGCAGCTTCCTCTGAACCCCGGTCTTCCAGGAGCAAGGTGCCTCTATCGTGGAAGTGGCGGGGGTGATCCACGGCCTGCTGGGGGCTCATGTCGTAGTCGATCAGGTTGGCGAGCAACTGTACGTGTCCCTGGGGCTGCATGTGGCCGCCCATCACGCCGAAGGTGGCCCACAGATTATCGTCCTTGGTGGCCAGCCCGGGGATGATGGTATGCAGGGGGCGTTTGGCGGGCGCCAGGGCGTTCGGGTGGCCTTCGTCGAGATGGAAGGAGTATCCTCTGTTTTGCAGACACACCCCGGTCCCTTCGGCCACCACACCGCTCCCGAATTTCATGAAGAGGCTGTTTATGAACGAGCAACCGTTACCCTCGGCGTCCACCGCGCACAGGTAGGTAGTATCGGTACCGGAGACGGGTTCGGCCTGAGTAGCGGCTTTACCCAGGGAGATCCGCTCCCGGAGCCTCGCTGCGTACTTCTTGGAGAGAAGCTCCTCGGTCGGTACCTCCGAGAACTCCGGGTCCCCGATCAGCCCGTGCAGGTCGGCGTAGGCGAGTTTTTTGGCTTCCGCTTCCAAGTGAATGCGTTCGGCGGAGAGCGGGTGGAGCTCCCGTAGTTCGTATCCCTCCAGGATGTTCAGCATCTCAAGAGCCGCTATCCCCTGCCCGGGTGGCGGTATCTCGTGCACCTTCACGCCCCGGTAGTCGGTGGAGATGGGTTCCACCCAGGTGGTCTCGTGGGAGGCGAGGTCCTCCTCAGCCAGATAGCCTCCAGCTCTCTGCACGGAGCGTGCGATGTTTGCGGCGACTTCGCCCTCGTAGAAGGCGTCGGCTCCGCCTTCCATCACGGCCCGGATCGTGCGGGCCAGATCAGGCTGATGGAACATCTCGCCGCTCTCTGGCGCCCGGCCCCGGGGAAGGAACGTCTTCACTGCGGCTTCGTCGCGTCCTAGCAGCTCCTCGTCCTCTTTCCAGTAGCGGGCGACTACCTCCGAGACCGGATTTCCTTCCTCGGCCGCCTCCCGGGCAGGCTCTAGTAGCTTAGAAAGGGATAGGCGTCCAAGGGAAGATGCTGCATCCCCCCACAGCCTCACGGCGCCCGGCACGGTCACGGTGAGGGCGCCGCGCTCGGGCATATGTTCCACGCCCCGGCTCTTGAGCTTCTCGACCGTCGCTGATCGTGGGGCCCGACCGGAGCCGTTTGCCCCGATGACCCGCCCGGTCTCCGACTCGTGGAAAAGGAGGAAGGCGTCTCCGCCCATCCCGGTGGTCATAGGCGCGACCACCGCCATCGTGGCTGCCATCGCCACACAGGCGTCGGCAGCGTTACCCCCAGCATCTAGAACGCGGATACCGGCGAGGGCGGCTCGCGGGTGCTCGCAGGCTACCGCACCTTTCGTCCCCAGTACTGTTGAACGGCCTCCAAAATCCGGACGTTGACCATCATACTGCTCCATAAATTACGTTACTCGCTTTCTCCAGAGCTTGCTCGCATCAACCCGTGGATCACGAATACATCCTTGGGGAGCTTCTCAGAATAGACCCACTATCTCCCTTACCGCGAGCACGATGAATAGCAACACCGCGAGTGTCATTAGGGCGTTCGAGACGATCTTGTTCCGATACTCGCGCGCTATATTGCCGCGGTTCAAGAGCCAGAGCAGCGTGACGGCCATAAACGGCAATAGTAGAGCGCCCAGGGCGGCGTAGATGATTACCAAAAGTACAGGTTCTCCAAAGGCGAACAACAGCATGGGCGGGAAGGTGCACCACAAGAGGAAGCCGCGGAAGTAGATGCTCTTCTCAGAGAGGTACTCCTGTGCCTGATCCTCGGGGACCCGGCGCACGGTCCTGACGTAGTCGGCGAAGAGGTAGGCCGCGGCGTTCCAGCCCCCGAGTATCGAACTGCTCACGGCTGCCCAGAACCCGATGAGAAAGAGCCATTTCGCTAGTGCGCCGAACTGCGCCTCTAGCGGATCGGAGACAGCCACAAGACCCTCTTCACCGCTGATGTTAGTACCGGTTCCAAAGAGAAAGCTCGCGCCTATGATTAGCATGGAGATCATGAACAAAGCAGTCACTATGTAGCCAACGCCCGAGTCTACCCTCATCACCGGTATCCACGATGAGCTTCTCCAGCTGCGCTCGCGTACCCAGTACGTGTAGGCAGCAATCGAGTACGTCCCGCTCACGCCGCCCACGACGCCCAAGGCGTAGACCAGAGAGCCCTCCGGTAGTGTGGGCACAAAACCTGCTGCGAGATTTTGTGGGAGCCCCGGGAGTAAGAATACCGCGAGCCCTACTACGGTTATGAACATCAGCACGATAAAGGTCTCCATTAGACGCTCGAAGAGTCCGTAGCGACCTATTAAGAGAATCAGAAAACCCGCCACACCATGGATTATGGCCCAGCCATAGATAGGCAACACGCCGGGTATCATCGCATCGGCGGCGAGCGCGGCCGCCGAGGTAACGGCAGCGCCATAGAAAAATATGACCAGGAAGAGATAAACAACGAAGTAACCACTCGCCCAGCGGCTGATTGAGTGCCAGCCTTCGAGGATGGTAGTGCCCGTCGCCATGTACCAGCGACCGAGCCCCTCGACCAGCGAAAGCTTGATAAGCGCTCCGAGAATGATCGTCCAGAGAAGCGCTGTCCCGTAGCGTGTGCCTGCAACCAAAGAGGTAACCATGTCTCCAGCCCCCACACCACCAGCTGCGAGGATAAGCCCTGGGCCCACGATCTTGAGCTTGCCTCTTAGAGTAGTCGGCGGGTTCTCGCGAGCTACGTCAGTAGTCCCCCCTGTCGAACCCTCGGTAACATCGGCCATCAGGCCCCCTAATACGCGATGGTTTCCATTCCCCACCAAACATTAGACAACGAAAGAAAGCGTTAAGCAAACTACGAATCATGTCCTAAACGGCATCGCCGCGACCCCGGACCGGCGGTATCTCATCACTGTGCAGTCGAGCACCATAACTTGTACCGCATAGACACGGCCACCAAAGAGGTTATCCAGATAGATACCGGAGGAGCCGACCTCACCAGTGGTGATGGCATCTTGCTCGATGGCCGTACCCTGTACGTGGTCCAAAACGAGCAGGAGCTGATCGTTCCCATAGAGCTCTCTTCCGACTACTTGAGCGGTACGGCTGGCGACGCCTTCACAGAGGACGCCTTCATGTACCCGACTACCATCGCCACCTACGACGACCGCCTTCTCGCCGTAAACTCGCAGTTTGGAGCCCAGGAGAGCGGCAACTCGGAGCTGCCGTTCAACGTCTCCAATATGCCACTCCCCGAGCAGGCGCAGAGTAGCGTGGGTGAATCGGATCTTCCGGAGACCGGCGGAGTGTCTTCCGTTCTTCTAGCCTTCTGCCTGATGCTAGCGGGACTCTCCATACCGGCTGCCGTCTACGCGATAAGACGTCTTGGAAGCTCAAGAAGCACGTAGCGCCGGAGGCTAACTAGTTGCTACGCGGTGCGCTCTTCCACCGGGAATGACCCGTCCAGATAGAGGAGCTCCTCTAAAATCCTCCTAGTCGTCCTCTTCCTCATCGTCATCATCTTCTTCGCCGCCGCACCCCACGGCGCCGATGAGCACGAGTGCTAGAAGCCCCGCACTCCCCATCCTGACGAAACGCCTTAAGAACTGCTGCCGGCTCTCGATCATGGCTCCCCCTCCGCTGCCCCTGCAAGTCTATAGCTCTCTGCGATCTCACCGCGTCCAACCTCGGCCGGTTTCATGGTATGCAGGGTGTACACCGTGGTCAATAGTGATACATGAGATATAGACACCACGAGCAATGTGCTGGATACTTGGTAGCTTAGCGAGCAAGCAGCGGTGAAGTTTAGGAGGAGGTGAGGTTGGCATGAGGTCCTTTTACGACATGCCGGATACCACTACCGACCATAGCGACCGTAGTAGAAGCGGAAGAGCCGGGTGGTGCCATCAAGGTTTCTATTTATTCCAGCGCTCGTTTCGCTGGCATTCATAGTGTTCGCCGCTCCGGCGGTGCTGGCGCAGGACGACTCCGATAACGATTCCGACAATGGCTCTTTCAGCTCTACAGATAATGGCTCGGATACCGACAACGACGATGATTCCGACAATGGCGGTGGCGGCGACTTCGATAACGATGACCAGACTGTCACCGGGCAACAGTACGACTCAGAGGATGGAAGAGTACAGACTCCGGCTACAGGAGGGGTGCCACTACTGCCTGTGGCTGCCGCGAGCCTGATACTGCTAGGCTGCTGTATGTTTATGGGTACGCTCATGGTAAAGAGGCTACTCGTACGCGGACCGACTGGCTGAGGTCCCGTAAGAGTAAGGCCTTACGTAGCAATTGTTTAACGAACTAGGGAGGCTTGATGGGTGAGAAGCAGGATAGGGATATTGAGAAGATCTACTCTACCTCCGAGTTCGTAGCGAAGCTGCGTAGGTTGGCCGACTCACTAGAATCCGGCGAGCAGTTCGAGATCCAGGTAGCCGGAGAAAGGATCTACGTTCCCGCCCGAGCCGAGTTCAACATCGAGCATGAGAGGGAGGGCGGCGAAGAGGAGATCGAGTTTCAGCTCAAATGGGCCGATCAATAATCTCTGGATTAGGCCCATGCTGCCGTCTCTGGTTTCCTGTACAGACATACAGGCATAGCAACGCAAAACGCTATAATCTTATTGAAGTGAGCACTGTAGGTATGGTCGAGAAGACAATCCAGAGTTAAGGTCCGTCAAGATCCGAGCGGAGTACCAAGGCTCCTCCGGAGTCCCTCACGGAGACCGCCTCGGCGTTCTCCCGGAGCACCGCCCCGTTTAGGTTGCACTCCACAGGCTGCTCAGCATCGCCAATCAGCGTGCCGGCTGAGGCGCGCGTGCCGTCCTCGCCAAGCACCTCTACCGTGTACCTCTCGTCTTCTTCTAAGCCCTCCATCTCCAGTATCACCTCGGTACCCCAGGTGTGGGCCACTACCTCTCCGTCAGCCGAGATTCCCTGGGGCTCCGTGGTGAAGGAGATGGGCTCCACGTCGCCGAGGCCTGGCTCTTCCGGTGCCGTGGGTATGGCCCATATACCTGCTACTGCAAGCAATACTACGGCTACGGAGGCGGCGATGAGACTCGGGGCGCTAAGCCGTCTACGACGTCCATGGTGCCTATGGCGCGGGTGATCGTTCTCTCCCGCCCGCTTGCCCGTCGCGACGGCTACGACCCTGTCTTCGAGAGCGGGCGGGGGAGTCTGATCCAGAGTATGCTCGACTTCGGGGTGTGCCGAGTCACGATCTTGGACGAGCGTGGCGGCGACCTGCCCTAGTTCCTCGGCCTCTTTCCGGCAGCTCTCGCAGTGGGCGAGGTGGCTTTGTAGCTCCCGCTCCTCCTCGCCTTCCAGATGCCCTAGTGCGTAGGCCCCCAGTAGCTCCTTGTAGTACCGATGGTAGTTATCCGTCATTGAGAGCTCTCCGGCTGTTCTGTCTCTTCGAGGGCCAGACGCAGGATCTTCAGGGCATAGTACATCCGGCTGCGCAGGGTCCCGGCCGGTACCCCAAGCTCCTCGGCGAGCTCCGCGTAGCCGCGGCCCCGGTAATGGACCTCCACTATGACCGTCCGGTGGTCCTCGCTGAGCTTGGATAGTGCTTCCTCAAGACGCAGCCTGAGAACTACGGTCTCCACCTGATCCTCACCTTCCGAACTCGCGCTTTCCAACTCTGCATTTGGTCCGCCGGCGGCCGACTGCAATTCCTGCGGTTCGTCTCCCGGACCAGAAGGGCGCACCGCTCTCGCACGGGCGGCGTCCACGATCAGGTTGCGCGCTATGGCAAACAGCCACGTCCTTAGAGAGCCTCTTCGGGCGTCGAAGCGCTCCCTGTTTCGCCAGTACCGGATGAAGGTCTCCTGAACAATCTCTTCGGCAAGACTTCGGTCGGCGAGCGAGCGTAGCGCCAGGCGAAAGAGCTCCCGTGAGTGCTCCCTGTAGGCTTCGCGCAATCGTGTTTCGTCCTCGTCCTGGTCCCCGTTTCGCCGCCGTAGCCGCGAACCGAGACGGCGTATGGAACCTATGGACCCCCCACCGGCACCTGGATCGCTCATCTACCACCATACACACCGGGGACTGCAGATTGTGGGGACTCTGACCATGCACCGACCTCCCAAGGGTAAATCTCCTGACCCTCCCAGCATCCAAAACGGGCCTCGCCTTACCATTTTTGCTGATGCGGCGCTAGCCTTGAAGATATCCTCTGTCCCGAAGAGCAACGGTCGGACCCATGTTAACCGACTGGGTGGGCCATGCTCAGACTTTGCGAGCTTCAAGAAAGCTATAAAGATTATAAAGCTAGACTTCAACACATCCTCCGGCAGTGGAAGAGCCGTAGAGGACAGATGGGCGGGAGCCGGAGTCCCCGCCCATCATTGACCGACCGTCGCTGACTTGTCAGCCTCTCGTCGGGTTTTCTGCCCTTTAGTGCGTTTAGGCGCTGTTACGCCGCACCAGCGCGCGGGCGGAGAACCCGGCGGCTAGCAACGCGAGTCCGCCAAAGAGAGCCACTGTAGCCAGAGCCCCCACAGAAGGACCTCCCGTGTCCGGTAGAGCGTCCATCTCGTCCATCTGCGTCGTTGGGATGGCGAGATCGGAGACGTATTCGCCCCCGCCGATGGTGCCGATCTGGCTGGTCGCACCAGACACGACGTCGACGCTGTAGAGCACGGAAGGCTGGCCCTCGGCGCTCTGTATTGCGGCGAAGCCCCTGTCCGAGCCACCGAGCGAGGTGATGTCAAAGCCCGTGAGCGTGGTGAAGCCGGGGCTCAGGGGACCGATGGTGTTTAGCACCCCGTCGTTTGGCGGGTCCTGCTGGACATAGTTGCCCGTTGCGAGGTCGAAGTCGTAGAGGGCGGTATTCTCGACATCCGGGAGGTTGTTGGCGTAGGCGCCGTCAACCACGTTCGGGCTCACACCGGCGTTCGGGTCGCCCGGAGCATAGGCTAGGGTCCCGTCTACGGTGGTCTCTCCGGTCTCTACGTCAACGCGCAGGTTCTGCGAGGTGTCGCTTACGATCCTGAGGGCATCCGCCGAGGGGTTGAAGTCCACGCCAAAGACGTTGCCCTGGAGCGCGACACTCAAGGGCGCGACGGCGGTCGCGGCCCCGGAGGCCGGGTCTATGGTGTATAGCTGGCTGGTGGAGCCGACCCCGTAGAGCTCCCCGGTAGCCGGACGGAAGTCTATGCCTACCAGGCTCTCGCCCTGCGCGAGACCAGAGACCGCCACGCGCGAGTCGATCTGGGACGAGGTGCTACGGTCGAAGCCCACAAGCTCGCCCGAGGTGTTCAGGGCGTAGGTGGTGCCACCCGAAGCGCTTCCGTAGCCGCTTTGTGCAGCCGCGTTCGAGGTGGCCCCAAGGAGCAATCCTGCTACGAGGACGATAGCCATTAGCGCCAGGACCGGCCTCGACATGCCGGATAGCCTGGAGCGTACGCTTAGTGCGTTCACTATAGAGATCCTTTCCATGTTGTTGTGCAGCGTTTCTTTTTCTTTTCCGGCCCTCGAATCATAGAGCCCGCCTCGAGCGATCCGCCGGGGGCGGTTCCGGACACGAGCAGCCAACCCCTGTTGTTTACTTCCCTTTTAATTATGCTGGACTCTGACTCCCCCTTCGCATAGACTTCTATAGAGGGGTTACGTACTGTGAGAGGGTCGTGTTCAACGCTGTGGTCGGAACGGGTTAATTTTCCACTCTCTTCTATCCAGAGGCATCTGCAGGAGGGCTCTGTGGTCTTGTACTCTCCGGTATGCCCTTATGCGTTGTTGACTCTATTCGGTCTTCGCGGCGTCGGTGTAGACGACCACGTTGAATGAGGCTCCTTCGGGCATCGCCGCACGGTCCTGGTTGAAGATCGCCCACCGCTCTCTGCCAGCGTCGTACCAGACCCCCACCGGGTGATCGTTGTAGACGCCGCCTCCGGCACCATCGCCGTCGGGGTTCCAGTTCTGCGTGATCGTAATGGAGGCCTCGGGGTTGCCGTTTGCCACCGGGATGTCCAGGTAAGTGCTGTTCGCCGAGATATTTCCGGTATCTGCGCTGTGGACCAGCACCCGGGTGGACTGCGCAGAGTCAATACCCTCGCCAGATGAAGTCGTGGGGTTCGTAGAGCCCGAAGCGCCGCTATTTGGACTATTTTGGGAGTCGGCCTCCGCGTACATCGCCCTCAGATCACCCCCGTAAAGGCCCCAACCTGCTGCAGCAAGTAGTGCGGTGAGCGAGATTGCGGCGAGAAACCGCCTGCGTCTGACTCGGCGGGCCCTAAGCCGGACGGCGTTCGGGGCGGGTGGCTCCTTCCGAGCCAGTAAAGTCCCCACTATCTTCTCCGGGATTGCTGTAAATAGTCGGGAGCCGGCGCGATAGACCCGGGACAGCCCCGAGGCGGGTCGGGACCCGGATACGGCGGCCGCTTCGATTGCGGCTCCCCGAGCTTCCAGCTCTTCCGCGACCGCTGCGGCCTCTGCAGGACGCTCCGTGACGGATTTGGCGAGCAGTCTCAGGGTCAGGTCGTTCAAGGCATCCGGGACGCTAGGGTTAAGCTCGCTCGGGGCCACAGGCGGCTCGTTTATGTGCCCGAGCGCGACGGCGGTCTGTGAATCGCCACAAAAGGGGGGCGTGTCGGTGAGCATCTCGTAGAGGACCGCGCCCAGAGAGTACAGGTCGCTACTTTTACTAACCGCCTCACCCTTTGCCTGCTCAGGGGACATGTATCTCACAGTTCCGTGTATGCCCCGGGCCTCCGTCGTGGAGGCGGGAGAGCAGGCTATGCCGAAGTCCGCTACCTTCACGCCTCCCGTACTCGTCAGTAGCGTGTTCTGGGGCTTGATGTCGCGGTGGATGACGCCTTGGGCGTGCGCCGCCTGCAAAGCGCGGGCGATCCCGGCCGCCGTCGCCGCCGCGTCTTTCGGAACCAGCGCGCCGCCTTCACGCAGCCTGTCCTTCAACGTTCCGCCCCCGGCGTACTCCATGGCGAAGAAGGGACGCCCTGCTTGCGAGGAGCCGAGCTCGTAGATCTGTACGATGTTCGGGTGCGACAGCGAGGCCGCGCTGCGCGCCTCGTCCTTAAAGCGTTGCGCACAGTCGGATTCGCTAGAGTACTCCTCCCGCAGAATCTTTAGCGCTACCTGCCGGCCCAGAAGCCGGTCAGTTGCCCGGTAAACCTCTGCCGTAGCCCCAGAGCCCAGGCGCTCCAACAACACATACCGCTCCTCCAATACGGCATGGTGCGTTTTCTCGGTCACGTTCTCTCTCCGGTCGATGACGAAGGTTCAGGTCGTGTACCCGTAATACGTATGAGACGCCCAGAGCGTTCATTCTCAAAAAGCGAAGCGCTGAAAGTAGGTGTCGGTAGGCCCTGCGTTGTCTTCGCCCCTGCTAGTTAGAACTTGCGCTTCTCATTAGCAACTCTTGTTAGCAACTGCTGGCAGCCTTCTTTCATCATTTTCTATTAGTAAGGAATTTCTTAGTAAGTCTATGGTGTTCATAACAATCTCTAGGCAGGTTGGGCCCCGGGGTGACCGTCTTCGACCATCCAGGAGGTCAGGGTGGTAGCCGGGGCCTCAGGATTCTCTACGATACGGTAGTCGGTTCGCCAGAGTCTCTTATCCACGGTGCAGCGCACGTAGCCGCGGTGATCCCCGTCAAAGAACCTGACATGCGGGTTCTCCGAAAGGGCTGCTTGGACCTGGCCGGCCCACGGACAACCGGAGCTTATAGACGTCCCGACGAACTCGGCGGCGAGCGTCTCGGAGTCCGGGTTGTCGAAGTCAGCTTTGAGGTCGTTTACGAAGCTCGCGTGCCAGTCGCCGGAGATGACTAACGGGTTTGACGGACGGCTCCGGCCCACGAAATCCAGCAGCCGGTCGCGGGCGGCGGTGTAGCCGTCCCACTGGTCGTGGTTTATGCGTTCTCCTTCTCCGGGCTGGTAGTCATACCGGGCCATCATAGTCTGCTGGGCGATCACGTTCCAGCGTTTCTCCGAGCGGGCGAGGCCGTCGAAGAGCCACTTCTCTTGCCGGGAGCCGGTCATGGTCCGGGTCTCGTCCCGGCTCGCCGGCTGGCGCAGGGCGATGAGCCGGCCGTCTGCCTGATCGGTCCTGTGCTGGCGGGTGTCTAGCACGTTGAACTCCGCTAGCTCTCCGAAGGCGTGGCGGCGGTGTATGCGCATCCGGGGGCCGCGGGGCATCGCGGAGGGCCGCAAGGGCATGTGCTCGTAGTAGGCCTGTAGGGCAGCTTCTCTGAGCTTGAGAAACTCGTCTGAGGGCTCGTCTTTTTCGGAGGTCTCTCCGGCCCAGTCATTGTCTACCTCGTGGTCGTCAAACACGGCGATGAATGGGAACGAGGCGTGGGCCTCCCTAAGTTCCGGGGCGCTCTTGTACAGGGCGTGCAGGTTGCGGAAGTCTTCTAGGGTGCGCGTATCTTTTCGTTCGTAGATATAGTCGCCCAGGTGAACCACGAAGTCCAGATCCTCCCTAACCATCCCGCCGTATGAGGGGTAGTGCCCGTCTTGCCAGTCCTGGCAGGAGGCGTAGGCAAAGGAGAGACCGGAGTCGCCGGAGCCTGGGGCGGGAGCCGTTTTTGTGCGGCCGGTCGGGCTGATCTCCTCGCCGGCCTTGAACCGGTAGTAGTACCACCTTGCAGGTTCGAGTCCCTCCACCTCGGCGTGTACGGAGTGGGCGAGATCCGGAGCGGCGCTAGCCGTCCCCCGCCGGGCGATCCGCTGGAAACCCTCGTCGTGGGCGATCTCCCATCTCACAGGGACCTCCACCTGTGGCATCCCTCCGCCGCCCGAGGCGTTCAAGGGCTCGGGAGCCAGCCGGGTCCACAGCACCACGCCATCTGGCCTGGGGTCCCCGGAAGCCAAGCCCAGCGTAAAAGGAGGCCCGGATAGAGAAGAGCCGCCGCACAGCTTCGGCAGCGTAGCCACGGGTACGAGCAAGAATCCGGCGGCCACTTTCCCGCCGGTTCCAAGAAAGGTCCTGCGGCTTATGCCTCCGGCACTACTATCTTCTAAGGCTTATCCCCTTTGCGGCCTACGAGAAGCGGTCCCGCTGCTTCCTCCATCCCGCCACCCTAATACCTTTGATAACGGCGCGTTATTTAAGGAGTAGTGTAACTTTGTGGCAAGCAGTAAGAAGCCCGGCATGAGCGCCGCCAGTACGATGCCGGCCTCTATTAGATTGCTGGGCCTACAACAATTTCCACAAAACGACCGTTTCGCGGACTCCTGAAGACCAGTTCCATAAATCGGCGGTTCCCGGAGCAAGGGTGTTTGTAAACCCATCCTTACAGCATGTTGCGGTAGAGATGGACTGGTGAGAACATCGCTGCATGAACGGTTACTCAGAAGACCTGCGAAGCAAGATAGCCACTGCCGTGGAGCGCGGGAGGTCAAAAGCCCAGGCTGCCCGGACC
>NZ_LEKH01000019.1 GCF_001029505.1 Rubrobacter aplysinae
AGGAAGGTGTCCACGTCGAGCATGAGCAGTCGGTTCCTTTCCCACGGGATCGGGTGGCAAGCCGACTCTAGGGCGTGGACACCTTCCACTCAAATCTTCACCACCTAACTCACACCAAGCGTTTAAGTCAACACAGGCTAATCTGAACGATAGAATATACCTCAAAGATATACCCAAAACATTTATTCGGTATTTGAACTATATCTTTTCTGCGAAGAGAATCTTACATAAGGAAAGCAAGAAGAAAGCGGAGGTCGAGCCATATGGTGGCCTTCTTGCTTTTTTCTAACAGGGGATTCTTATGGCTCGTAATCTACAAAGCTTTCAAAAGGGTGGGGCGCATCCGGCGGCTCTGGGTTATCTCGCGTGGCCGCATTTGTTTTTCACCAGGTGTGTAACGCCTACAACCTCTACCGCCGACCCACTCTTGCACAAGCGTACTCGGTAGCATGCGGTCTGGGTTTTATAGGCAAGGCGGGGCCTACCATACCGTAGCCCGGGCCCGAAAACGAATCTGAAAAGCCACTAAAAGTTCAGGGAGGTAGCAGGCATGGGCCAGGAAACTCACAACGTACTCGGTGGGGAGGGCCGACCCAGGTTCTTTTCCGTTGGTAATGCCGAGACGTTAGGGATGGAGCCGCCACAGAATCGCCGTGGTGTGGCGCTGAGAACCTGGTCGAGGTCGCTCTCGGGCATGCAGAAGGAGGCGCTGGTTGCCAACTCGGTGGATGGGAAGGTGTGGCGTCTCGTCAGTGATGAGGGTCCCTACCTGGACGGCTATGATGAGGCTCCGTTCCCACTATCTCACATGACCACCGGGATGGTGGCATCGTACATGAGCGAAGTCCTGGCACTCGCAGAGCAGCGCGATATTGCCTTGCGCGACCCGAAGCTAACCCTCCACAACTATTACTCTATGGAAGGCTCGGCGCGCAAGGGCACCATGGTAGGCGGCGCCTTATCACCAAAGCTGGAGGTCGAGGCCGGGGCGGATGTTGGACCGGATACTCTTCGGGAACTCGTGTCAGACGTGGTACAGGCCTCGCCGGTAAATGGCCTGCTACGGCACATCCACGAGAGCTTGTTTACCCTGACCGTGAACGGAGGTCGAGTCGGTCCCGAGCGTGTCAACGCGCTTGATCAAGCCCCGCCGCCCGATCCTGGGGACAGGTTTTCAGAGGTCGAGACCGGTGAGGACGGGATCCCGGCACTCATCGAGCTCTTGTCGAATGCCGAGCAGGTTGAGGGAGAAGGGGGTGTGGGGTCCAGCTACGCTGATTCCCAGAGCCGCATCCTGCACGTCCGCGGCGTCTGCACGGTCCGGGAGGACGGCGTCAAGGAGGTCGAGCAGCGCCTGCTACAGCCCCTCGGATCGACCTTCCGGTTCCTGTCCGACGAGGCACCGAGGTTCAGCGGTAAGGGACTCGCGCCCGACGCCTTAACCTACGTCTCGGCGGGTGTAGCCTTCTGCTTCATGACCCAGTTCGGGCGCTACGCCAAGATCACGAAAAAGACCCTCGACGATTACCGGCTCGTCCAGGATACCCACCTGTCCACCGGGGGCGCCTCGGACGGCACCGGGCAGCCCGGCACCGCGGAGCCGGTGGAGACCCACGTTTACCTGGAGACGCCGGAGGGTGAAGAGTTCGCCCGCAAGGCTCTCGATATGAGCGAGCAGACCTGCTTCCTGCATGCCCTGTGCCGTACGGAGCTAAAGACCACGGTAAAGATCGCGGCCCGGGTATGAGCCCCGAATACGAGACGGCTAAAGGGTGTTTGGAGCGTAGGGCGGTGGCGAAAGCCGTTCGGAAAGCTACCCGGATGGCTTTCTCCAGGAGGAGGATTTGATGCAGGCTGAAGCTGATAATGCGGCCCGGTCTTACCCGGCCTACCGTACGCTCTGGATCTGGCTCCTGCTAGGGTGGATAGTGAGCTACGCGGACCGGACCATAACGGGGCCGGTCGTCACTTACATGATAGAGAACGACATCGCCCTGCTGCGAGGCGTAGAGAACCAGTTTGCCCTCGGAGGCTTGGTGGGCAGTATGTTTTTCGCGGGCTACATGCTCACCCAGTTTCCCGGCGGTTATCTCGGAGACAGGTTCGGCCACCGGACGATCATCGTTATAAGCATCTTCTGGGCCGCCATAGCCACACTGGTGAGCGGCGTGATGACGGCCCTGCTTGGCTTCGTGGCTTTGCGCGTGATCACCGGCCTCGGAGAGGGCACCTTCTACTCCAATGACCGCACCGTGATAACCCAGCAGAGCCCGTATGAAAAACGCAGCCTCGGGCTGGGTGTCGTAATAACCGGGCTCTCGATAGGCCTTACGCTCGCGCTCCTGCTCACCCCGCCCCTGATCCGGCTGGGCGAGCCCATATTCGGTGCGGACGGGGCCTGGCGTATGCCTTTCTTTGTCCTGGGTGCGGCGACCGTGGTAGTCGCTCTCGGCATACAAAGGTTCTTCAAGGGCCAGGGCGGTGATTTCGAGTTCAGGCCTACCTACGGTTCAGCTCTCAAAGGGCTTGCCGGGTACTCCGTCGTGCTATTCGCGGCGGTAATGGTGGTGTACGTGGTCTCTATCCAGGCGGGCCTGCCGGAATGGGGTACGGCTATCCTCGTGACCGTGCTAGCCTTGTTCCTGATCGCCTTCGTGTTTGGCAGCAAGGGCGGCGAGGTATCGCCAATTCTTCACAACAGAAACCTGATCCTCATATATCTCGCGGCCATAGCCTATCTGTGGCACCTGTGGTTCTTGGGTTTCTGGTCCGTCTCTATAATCTCAGACACCGGGGGCACGACCTTCGTGACCGCCGGCCTCACGGCGGCTTTCAACGCCGGGGCCGGTATACTGGGATTCCCCGCCGGTGGCTGGCTCGCCGACTACGCCAAACGCAGAGGCTGGGGCCGCAAGGGCATGCTCGCCTCCTTCACCCTGATACTCGCCGTAATGACCGCCGGCTTCGGCTTTTATGTCGCGGCCGGCGGGCAGTCTCTGTTCGTCCTCAGCATTCTACTGTTCGTATCCAGCCTCTTTTTCTTCGCCCTGCAGCCGATCTCCCATGCTCTTACCGCGGACCTCGTCCCCACGGCGGCCCTCATGGGGGCGGCATTTGGGATGTGGAACCTGGTGGCCGAGATAGGGGCGGTCCTGTCTCCCGCCGTGAGCGGTGTGCTGCGCGGAGCCACCGGTGACTGGGTCGCGGCCGTAATGGTCGACGCCGGTATAGTCTTCGCCAGCTTCGTCCTGATACTCTTCGTTAGAGAGTCCGGGCCCCAAGAAACCTCATCTGCGCCCGAGGACTCGCCGAATGCGGCGAGCGCCCAGAGACAGGAGAACACCGTGTAACAGTGTAATCCGCCAGAGGAAGTAAGCAAGCTGCCGGTCGAGATCCACCACGAGACTCAACATCAGACCGGGCACGATGGCAGCGATAACAGCATTATTAGACGCCGGTACGCGGCATAGAAAAGCTCCCTATACAAGCCCAGACAAGGGGTGAAATCGTGCGCACAAAGGTAGGAATCGTTGGAGGAGGACCGGCGGGGCTGGTCCTGTCTCACCTACTGTACCTGGAAGGCATAGAGTCCGTGGTGCTCGAGTCCCGCAGCCGCGAGGAACTCGAGAACGAGATCCGGGCCGGTGTCCTGGAGCAGGGTACCGCGGACCTCCTTGACGCCACCGGGGTTGGAGACAGGATGCACCGCGACGGGGCGGTGCATCACGGCATAAACCTCCGATTCGCCGGCCGCACGGAGCGCATAGACTTCGCCGACCTCACCGGAAAGGCGGTAACCCTATACGGCCAGCACGAGGTGGTGAAGGACCTCATATCCCGCCGCCTGGAGGACGGCGGACAAGTGCTCTTCGGCGCGGAAGCCCACGAGATAACGGGTATCGAAAGCGAGGAGCCGAAGGTGCGCTTCAGCCACGAGGGCTCTGAGAAGCCCGAAAAGTCCGAAGAGGAGCTGGCCTGCGACTTCGTGGTCGGGGTGGACGGCTTCCACGGGGTGTCACGTCCTGCCATACCCGAGGCTGCGCGGACCGAGTACACCCGAAAGTACCCGTTCGGGTGGTTCGGGATACTCGTGGAGGCCCCGCCCGCCACCGAGGAGTTGATCTACGCCAACCACGAGCGCGGATTCACGCTGGTGAGCACCCGCTCACCGCAGATACAGCGGATGTACTTCCAGTGCGACCCCACGGAAAACGCCGACGACTGGTCAGACGACAGGATCTGGGCCGAGCTCCATGCCCGCCTCGACACGGAAGACTGGACCCTTACAGACGGCGAGATCATCGAGAAAAACGTGGTCGGCATGCGCAGCTTCGTGACGGAACCCATGCAGTACGGTAGGCTCTTCCTGGCCGGAGATGCCGCACACATAGTCCCGCCGACCGGCGCTAAGGGTATGAACCTCGCCGTCGCCGACGTGCGGGTTCTGTCTCAGGGCCTAGCCGCCTACTACTACTCGGGCGATACCGGAGCCCTCGACCGCTACTCGGAAAGATGCCTGAGGCGGGTGTGGAAGGCTAGCCGATTCTCCTGGTGGATGACCTCGATGCTCCACCGCTTCGAGGACGATGACGTCTTCGGCCACCGCATGCAAGTGGCGGAGCTCGACTACGTTACCGGCTCCCGGGCGGCCTCCGCCACGCTCGCCGAGAACTACGTGGGGCTTCCCCTAGAAGCCTCGAAAGGATCGGGGACGGAGTCGCCCCAGCGGCCCGCCGGCGCACCGATGGGCGGAGCCTAGCTTCGGATAGGTACCATAGACAGAATAGCCGAAAGATATATCCGACATCAGGCCCGGGGGCAGTCTTTACGATAGGCTAGCGGGATGGTTGCAGCAGCTCTTGCCGCGGCCAACGCGGTGGATGGAGGCTTCCCAGGGTGCGCGAGCCGAGAGTACCTGATAAAGAGGGACACGGGGCCTCGCCTCTCCGGCGTCTCCGAATCTTGTTCATCGTCGCCAGCGTCTTGCTCGTTGCCTCCAACTTGCGGGCTTCGATCACCGCCGTGGGACCGCTGCTCGATACTATCCAGGAGGGCGTGGGTCTCTCGACCGGGGTGGCGGGTTTGCTCACCGCCGTCCCGCTGCTCGCCTTCGCCGCGTTGTCTCCGGTGGCGCCGGGGCTGTCCGGCAGGCTGGGTATCGAGCGTGTGCTATTCGGTGCCCTCTTGCTGCTGGCGGCCGGGATCTTGCTGAGATCCAGCACCTCCACCCACCCGCTCGTCGCCTTGTTCGGCGGCACGCTCGCCATCGGCCTCGCCATCGCGCTCGGTAACGTGCTCCTGCCAAGCCTCATAAAACGTGATTTCCCTGCCCGTACCGGACTTATGACGGGCCTTTACACCGCCACGATGAACACCGCCGCGGCCCTGGCCTCCGGAATCAGCGTGCCACTGGCGAGTGGCCTCGGGATCGGCTGGAGCGGCGCGCTCGCCCTGTGGACGTTACCCGTTCTCGCGGCCGCTCTCTTGTGGATACCCCGGCTGCGGGTGGGCCCCCGGAGGGGGGACACGCGACACCGCTCGCTGGCGCGCTCCGGCCTCTGGAGCTCGGCGCTGGCCTGGCAGGTAACGCTCTTTATGGGGCTGCAGTCGGTGGTTTTCTACGTCTCCATTACCTGGCTGCCGGCCATCCTGCGCGACGGGGGCCTGGCGGCTGCCCAGGCCGGGTGGATGGTCTCGATCATGCAGCTCGTCGCCATACCAGCGGCGTTTTTCGCCCCGGTGCTCGCGGAGAGGGGCGCGTCGCAGCGGATGGTGATCGTCTGTGCATCCACCCTGAGTGGCGTGGGGATACTCGGGCTGCTCCTCTCCGCCGGCGGAGCCGGCGTGATCCTGTGTGTCATACTGCTCGGCCTCGGGCAGGGTGCCTGCATAAGCCTCGCGCTTACCCTGTTCGCGCTCCGGGCGCCCGACCCCGGACGCGCCGCCGAGCTCTCCAGCATGTCCCAGACCTTCGGATACCTGCTGGCCGCCGCCGGACCGCCCGCGTTCGGCCTCCTGCACGAAGCCAGCGGCTCCTGGAGCCTCCCGCTCCTCGCACTCCTGGCCGTTACCGTGGGCCTCGCCGCCTCCGGCCTTGGCGCAGGCCGGGACGCCCTCGTACCCTCGAGGAGCGCGGTGGGAGTACCCGAAGAAGGATAGCCGTACCTCCGAGGGTGTCAGCCGTTGGTGGCGCAGAGTAGGAAGGACTCGACTACCGGGCCCTGATTCCCCCGGCGCCACACCATGCCGAGCTCTACCGTCGGCGATAGTCCGGCGACCGACCGGTACACCACGCCCGTGCGCCGGAAGTTCCTGAGCGAGGCCGGCACCAGTGAGACGCCGAGGTTCCCCGCCACGAGCCCGACTATGGTCTGCATCAGCCACACGTCCTTCTGTACGGCATCCGGGGTGAAGCCCGCCGCCTGACACGCCTGCGTAACCTGAGCGTAGAGGCCGGGCATCTGGTGCCGGGCCGGCATGATGAAAGGCTCGTCCGCCACCTCCCGCAGATCCACACTCTCCCTCGGAGCAAGGGCGTGCGAGGCCGGGAGCGCGAGCACCAGCGGCTCGCGCGAGACACACGCTATATTCAGCGCCGCGTCCTCGAGTGGCAGGTACAGAAAGCCGATATCCGTCTGTCCGGCGTGCAGGCTGCTTACGATCTGATCCGGCCTCATCTCGCGCAGGAAAAGCTCCACGCCCGGATACCCGGAGCGGAAAACCTTGAGCAGCTCCGGCAATACCTCGTTAGAGGCCGACGGCACGAAACCGAGCGCGATCCTGCCGACCTCGCCGTTGCCCGCCCGGCGCACCGCGCGGGCCGTCTGCTCCACCTGTGACAGAATCCGCCGGCTCTCCTCCAGCAGTAGCCGCCCCGCATCCGTGAGCTGTACCCCGCGGCTGGTGCGGTCGAATACCCGCACCCCGAGCTCGGTCTCTAGCTGCTTGATCTGGCTGGAAAGGGGCGGCTGTGCGATGTGTAGCCTCTGTGCCGCCCGGGAGAAGCTCTGCTCCTCCGCGACGGCCACGAAATATCTCAAACGCCGGAGATTCACGGCCCGATTATATCGTTAAAATATGCCCGGAAGATAAACATGGTATTAGACATATACTAGAAACGCGGCGAAGATGTGTTGAAGCGGTACTACGGGATTTTAGCCGGTTTAAAAGGGAAAGGTGGAGTCATGGATCCAGAAGAGCCAGAGGTTGGTTGAGGTGGAGAGCCTCAGGGAAGCGGTGGCGGAGCTGGTCCACGACGGGGACGAGGTGGCTCTAGAGGGCTTCACGCACCTCATACCCACGGCCGCCGCGCACGAGATCGTCCGCCAGGAGAAGAGGGATCTTACCCTGGTCAGGATGACGCCGGACATCATCTACGATCAGATGATCGGGGCGGGCTGCGCCGCGAAGCTAATCTTCTCCTGGGGCGGCAACCCCGGTGTGGGCTCTCTGCACCGTCTGCGCGACTCTGTAGAGCACGGTCACCCTCATCCCATAGAGTTAGAGGAGCACTCCCACGCCGGGATGGCCAACCGCTACGTCGCCGGGGCCTCGGGGCTGCCCTTTGCCGTGATGCGCGGCTACGTCGGCACGGACCTGCCGGAGGTTACGGGCACCATCTCCACCGTAACCTGCCCATTCACCGGTGAGGAGCTGGCCGCCGTACCCGCCCTGAACCCGGACGTGGCCGTGATCCACGCCCAGCAGGCGGACACGAAGGGCAACATAATGCTCTGGGGCATCACCGGCATCCAGCGCGAGGCTGCGCTCTCGGCGAAACGCGTGATCGCGACCGTCGAGGAGGTCGTCGAAGAGTTCGAGCCGAGGCCCTTCGGGGTCGTGCTGCCCTCGCCGGCGGTGGACGCTGTCGCCGTCGAGCCGGGCGGCGCCATTCCCTCGTACGCGGCCGACTACTACGAGAGGGACAACACCTTCTACGAGGCCTGGGACGCGGTGGCCCGCGATAGGGAGACCTTCGGAGACTGGATGGAGCGTCACGTCCTCTCCACGGAGGGCTTCCCGGAGTACCTGCGGAGCGTCCAAGCAGAGGGATACCACGCAGGCGTAGAGGAGACGACGAGATGAGCCAGCCCGCCGGAGACAGGACCCGCACCGAACAGGCGGAGCAGACTAATCAAAACAGCTACTCGAACTACACCACGGACGAGATGATGACCATCGCGGCCTCCAGGTTGCTCGCCGACGGAGCCGTGTGCTTCGTCGGCATCGGGCTGCCTTCGGAGGCCGCGAACCTGGCGAGGGCGACCCACGCCCCGGAGTGTCACTTGATCTACGAGTCCGGCACCATCGGCGCCAAGCCGGAGGTCCTGCCTCTCTCCATAGGCGACGGAGCGTTGGCCGAGCACGCCGACTCGGTGGTCTCGGTACCCGAGATCTTCAACTACTGGCTACAGGCCGGCCGGGTTGACGTGGGCTTTCTCGGGGCGGCCCAGATAGACCGCCACGCGAACATAAACACCACGGTGGTGGGTTCCTACGAAGATCCGAAGGTTCGCCTGCCCGGAGCCGGAGGAGCGCCGGAGATAGCGGCGTCCGCAAAAGAGGTCGTCGTGGTGCTCCGCCAGAAGTCCCGGGCCTTCGTCCAAGAACTGGACTTCGTAACCAGCGTAGGCTACGCGAAAGGCGGAGACTCCAGAGATCGCCTCGGCTACGTGGGCTCCGGACCGAAGACCGCGATCACGGACCTCGGCGTCATGACCCCCGACCCCGAGACCAAAGAGCTCACCCTCACCGCCCTGCATCCCGGGGCCACGGCGGAGCAGGCGAAAGAGGCGACGGGCTGGGACCTCAAAGTGGCGGACGACGTGGCCCGGACCGACCCGCCAACAGAGAAAGAGCTCGCGGTGCTGCGCGACCTGCACACCCGCACCGAGGCCGCGAGAGAGCAGAGAAGGGAGGCCTGAGGCATGGCACATGGAGCATACGAAGGAGCCACGGAGGCCTGGATCGTCGGTGCCGTGCGTACGCCGGTCGGGCGTCACGGCGGCCAGCTCGCCGGCGTCCGGCCCGACGACCTCGCGGCGGAGGCGATCTCCGCGCTCGTCGAGCGTACCGGCGTATCCGCCACGGAGATAGAGGATGTCTACCTCGGCTGCGCAAACCAGGCGGGCGAGGATAACCGGAACGTAGCCCGCATGGCCTCTATCCTGGCCGGCTTGCCGGAGGAGATCCCGGGCGCGACCGTAAACCGGCTCTGTGGCTCGGGGCTAGAGGCGGTGGCCAGCGCCGCCCGGGGCGTGATGCTAGGTGAAGCCGACGTGTACGTGGGCGGCGGGGTAGAGTCCATGAGCCGCGCGCCCTGGGTGATGGAGAAGCCACAGAAGGCGTACCCGGCCGGTCACCGCACCGTCTACGACACCACCCTGGGCTGGCGCATGACCAACCCGAAGATGGAGAGGATGGGCCACACCGACTCTCTGGGCATGACCGCCGAGAACCTGGCCGAAGAGCGTTACGCGGCGAACACCGGCGAGGGTAAGCCTGAGAGGCTTGCCGGAGAGTACGACATCTCCCGTGAGCGTCAGGATGAGTTCGCCTTGCACAGTCACGAGAAGGCCGTGGCCGCGCAGGAGGCCGGGCGCTTCGACGAGGAGCTTGTGCCGATAACGGTAAAAGGCCGTAAGGAGACGACCGTGGTCGAGGCCGACGAGGGTCCTCGTTCCGACACGACCCTGGAGAAGCTCGCCAAGCTAAAGCCCGCCTTCAGGGAAGACGGTAGCGTGACCGCGGGCAACTCCAGCCCGCTGAACGACGGGGCCGCCGCCGTGATGGTCGTCTCCGCGGAGTACGCCCGCTCCCACGGGCTCACGCCGCTGGCGAAGATAAAGAGCGTGGCGACCGCCGGGGTGCCGCCGCGGGTAATGGGTATCGGGCCGGTCCCGGCGACCCGCAAGGCGCTGGAGCGGGCCGGGCTTTCTTTCGACGATGTAGGGCTAATAGAGCTCAACGAGGCGTTCGCCGCCCAGAGCCTGGCGGTCCTGCACGAGTGGGGCCTCTCCTACGACGACGGGCGACTCAACCCCAATGGCGGCGCGATCGCACTCGGCCATCCTCTGGGTTGCTCCGGGGCGAAGCTGCTTACGACGCTCGTACACGAGATGAACCGCCGGGACGTAGAGGAAGTACGCTACGGTCTGGCGACCATGTGTATCGGCGTGGGGCAGGGCATAGCAATGGTAGTCGAGCGGCCGGAATAGGGAGAGTGGGGATGTCGCGTAAGGTAGATGAGATACACGGGGTAGAGGCTCCCGCGGATACGGGCGACGCTCCGCACCCGCCTTACTCGTACCCCGGCTACGAGTCCACCCGCCTGAGGGCGCCCAAGCGTACGCTTACCATAGCGCCGCGCACCCTGTCCGAGCTCACCGGCCCGGTCTACGGCCACGAGCGAATCGGCGCGCTCGACAACGACCTTACCCGCCAGTACGCCGGCGAGCCGCTCGGTGAGCGCATCATCGTCACGGGCAGGGTGCTCGACGGCGACGGCAGGCCCGTCAGGGACGGTCTTATAGAGCTGTGGCAGGCGAACGCCGCCGGGAGATACACCCACGCCGGGGACCGCCACCCGGCGCCGCTCGACCCGAACTTCTCCGGCGCGGGCCGCTGCGTTACGGACTCCGAAGGGCGCTACCGCTTCGTAACGGTCAAGCCCGGAGCCTACCCGTGGGGCAACCACCCGAACGCCTGGCGGCCGGCCCACATACACTTCTCGCTTTTCGGGCGATCTTTCAGGAGCCGGCTAGTGACCCAGATGTACTTCCCGGGGGACCCGCTCTTCCATCAGGATCCCATATTCAACTCCATCCCAGACGAGCGGGGGCGGGAACGTTTGATCTCCTCTTTCGACCTCGGCATCACCGAGCCCGAATGGGCGCTCGGCTACAATTTCGACATCGTGCTCGAAGGCCGCGACGCGACCCCGATGGAGGACCATTAGGATGCCTGGCGTTACCCCCTCACAGACGGTGGGGCCTTTCTTCCACGACGCGCTGCTCGCGGAGGACCAGACGCGGCTAGTAGACGAAGAGTATCCCGGGGCGATCCGCCTGCACGGCACGGTCTACGACGGCGCCGGAGAGCCCGTGCCCGACGCGATGGTCGAGATCTGGCAGGCCGATTCACGGGGTCGGTATCCTCACTCCGACGCCCCTCTCAAAGCGTCTGAGGACTCAGAGAGCTTTACCGGCTTCGGGCGTTCCGGCACCGACTGGGAGGGCCGGTTCGGGTTCGTTACCGTGAAACCCGGGCGGGTGCCGGGGCCAAAGGGTACGGATCAGGCGCCGCACGTCCTGATGACGGTCTTCGCCAGAGGCCTCCTGAAAAGGGTGGTGACCAGGATCTACTTCCCGGACGAGGAGGCGTCGAACGCCGCCGACCCGGTCCTGCTCACGGTACAAGAGGACCTCCGATACACCCTCGTCGCGGAGCCCGGGGCCGGGGGATTGAGGTTCGACGTACGCCTCCAGGATGGACCCGGCGGCGAGCCCGAGACGGTGTTTTTCAGTGTCTGATTCTCCCGGGACGGACGGAGCGTCGGGCGGGCTCTTCGGGCCCATCTTCGCGCCCGACGATCCTGATGGGGTTCAAGGGGAGACCGGAGACGAGGCCTGGCTACAGGCCATGCTCGACGCGGAGGCGGCTCTCGCGGCGGCCCAGGCGGGCGCGGGCCTCATATCCGACGCCGACGCGGGGGCGATCCGCTCCCGCTGCAAGGCGGAGCTCTTCGACGCCGGGGAGCTCGGGAGAGAGGGCCGGGCCGCCGGCAACCCCGTGGTCCCGCTCGTAAAGAGGCTGACCGCCGAGGTGGATAAGGCGTCCGGCACGGCCTCCCGTCAGGTGCACCGGGGGGCGACCAGCCAGGACATCCTGGACACCGCCGCGATGCTCGTCGCGGCCCGGGCGCTGGCTCAGATCCTCCCAGAGATTGACGGCCTCGCCGCGGAGTGCGCCGCCCTGGCCGAAGATCACCGCGCGACCCTCATGGCCGGCCGTACCCTAATGCAGCAGGCGCTCCCGGTCACCTTTGGCCTCAAGGCGGCGGGTTGGCTCGTCGCTTTGATAGAGGCTCGGCGAGGGCTGCACCGCGTCCGGCGGGATAGGCTGGCCGTCCAGCTCGGGGGCGCGGCGGGCACGCTCGCCTCCCTCGGGGCGGCGGGACCTGCCGTGCTCTCCGGCTTTGCCACAGAGCTGGGGCTCGCCGAGCCCGTCGTGCCCTGGCACTCGAACCGGGTCAGGGTCGCGGACCTCGTCGGCGCGCTCGCTGCCTGCGCCGGGGCCGTAGAGAAGATCTCGGGCGACGTGATCCTGATGTCCCAGACCGAGGTGGGCGAGGTGGCCGAGCCCTCGGGCGGCGGCCGCGGCGGCTCCTCGACCCTGCCGCACAAGCGCAACCCCATACTCTCGGTCACCGCCTCGGCGAGTGTGCGCAGGGCCAGGGCCGCCGCCCACACCCTCCAGTCCTCCATGGACCACGAGCACGAGCGCGCCGCCGGAGCCTGGCACGCCGAGTGGCAGGCGCTCTCCGAGGCGCTCTCCGCGACCGGTGGCTCGGTCGCGACGATGCGCGAGGCGACCGGCGGGCTTGAGGTCTACCCGGGCCGGATGCGCCGGAACCTCGACGCCACCGGCGGCCTCATAATGGCCGAGAACGTTAGTACCGCACTCACCGGAGAGCTTGGCCGGCTACAGGCCCATGAGCTGGTGCAGGCAGCTTGCGAGCGCGTGTCCCTGAACGGTACCGGGCTAGAGCAAGAGCTCCTGTCCGAGCCCGAGATAAGCCGGGCGATCTCCGAGGAAGAGCTGGATTCCGCGCTAGATCCCGGGAGCTATCTCGGCTCCGCGCAGACGTTCGTGGACCGGGCTCTGGCCCTCTACAACGAGGAGGTTAGAGAGATGAGAGACCAAGATGGCTAACCCTGCGAAGCTCTATCACGAGCTCGAAGGCCCTGAGGATGCCCCACTGCTGGTGATGGCAAACTCCCTGGGCACGGACCTGCGCATGTGGGACGAGCAGGCCCCGGAGCTCCGGCTGCGCTTCAGGCTGCTCCGCTACAATCACCGGGGCCATGAGGGCTCCGAGGAGCCTCCCGGACCGTACTCCATAGCAGACCTCGGAGAGGACATACTGGCGCTCGTGGATGAGCTCGGCGTGGAGCACTTCTCCTTTGTCGGGCTCTCCATCGGCGGCATGGTCGGTATGTGGCTCGCGAGTGAGGTCCCCGAGAGGGTAGAGCGCCTCGCGCTCTGCTGCACCACGGCCCGGATGTCCTCTAAAGAGCCCTGGGACGAGCGAGCCGCAAACGTGCGGTGGGCCGGCACGGCGTCCATCGCGGCAACCGTCGTGGAGCGCTGGTTTACCCCGGCCTTCCGCGAGGCCGCGCCGGAGACGGTGCAGCGGGCCGAGGACATGGTCCGGCGCACCCCGGACGAGGGCTACGCGGCCTGCTGCGAGGCGATCCGCGACATGGACCTGAGCGGCCGCCTCGGCTCTATTACCGCCCCGGCGCTTGTAGTCGCGGGCGAGGAGGATCAGGCCACACCGCCGGATCACGCCGCGCTTATCCGGGACTCCATCCCTGACTCCGGGATGACGGTGGTCCAGGACGCGGCCCACCTCGCAAACGTTGAGCGTCCGGAGACCGTAACCTCCCTGCTGCTCGACCATCTCGACCACCTAGATCACCCCGATCCCGTTACGAAGGCCTCTCCTTGAGCCGGGAAAGCCGCCGCGACGAAGGGATGAGGGTCCGGCGCGAGGTGCTCGGCGACGGGCACGTGGACCGGGCTATAGAGCGCACCACCCCCCTGACGGAGGATTTCCAGGACTTCATTACGCGCTACGCGTGGGGTGAGATCTGGACCCGCCCGGGTTTGGACCGGAAAACCCGGAGCGCCATAACGATGACCGCGCTCATAGCACTCGGCCACCACGACGAGCTCGCGATGCACGTCAGGGCCGCCTTGCGCAACGGGCTCACCCCGGAGGAGATAAAAGAGGTGATCCTGCAGAGCGCGATCTACTGCGGAGTGCCCGCGGCGAACTCGGCCTTCGCCGTCGCCCAGGGCGTGCTCGAGGAGTAAGCCCGGTAAGTCCGCCGCGTACCAGGAACGGCTTTGTGGGATCATGCCAGATGTACACAACCGTATGGGGAGAAATCCAGATGCACAAGCTGACCGTGCTCTACCATCATCCGGAGGACCCGGAGGCCTTCGACCAATACTACGAGACCACCCATGTTCCCATAGCCGAGAACATACCGGACGTAAAGCACTTCGAGTCCGGCCGGCTGCTGGCCACGCCCGACGGTGAGGAGCCCCAGTATCACCGGATCGCGGAACTCTGGTTCGAGAGCGCGGACCAGCTTCAGGAAAGCATGGGCTCCCCGGAAGGCCTGGCCGCGACCGGCGACATAGCCAACTTCGCCACCAGGGGCGTAACCTCGTTCATCTCGGAGGTGGAATAGCCGCGCTCGCCCCCGCGAGCCGCAGATGGACCGGGCGCGTGGTGGCGTCTCCGTGTCTGATCGAGGATCGCAGGCGCCGGTACACTCGGGAAGGCTGCTCCCGAACAAGATCAACCGATGTAACGGCGTAACGCCGATGCGCTCTATAAATCCTACTCCTCGTCGCGTGGCGCGAGCCGGATATATCTGCGCGCGGCCTCCCTGAGCGCCCGCATGTCCCGGGCTTCGAAGGCCAGGCGCATCCTACGGATGGCCTCCTGCTCGGCCGGGGTGTCGCCGCCGTGGCTGTCAGGGTCGCGCCGGAGCTCGACGTACTCGAACGTCCGTTGCAGCCAGGAGACGGCCAGAGACTCGTCCCAGAGGTTCCGGTGGTCTGACACGAACCTATCATAACCCCATCATATCTGGACCGTGACCCCGGAACTCAAGGGTAATCTTACTCCGTCTCGGGCGTCCCGCTTCTCTCCCGGAAGAAACTCTGCGGGCTGGCGTAGTCGCCCTCTTCGTATAGCCGGGCGTTCTCTTTTCCGATGTACCTGTAATGCCAGGGCTCCCAGCTGTAGCCGGTGTGCTCCTCGGCCTCCCGCGGATACGAGAGCACGAAGCCATAGGACGCCGCGTTGTGATGCAGCCACTCCGAGGCCGCCGTCTCCCCGAAGTGCTGTATGAGACGGTAGTTCGTGTCGGAGTTGGAAACGTCTATGACGGTGCCGAGCTGATGCTCGCTGTGACCCGGCGGGGCGCTGAAGTTCTTTGCCCGCTCACCGTAGATCGCGGTCAGCCTCCCGTAAGAGACCACCTGCGCCTCGTAGGACCTATAGGCCGAGGAGACCAGAAGCTCGATACCGTCTTTGCGGGCGGCCCCGATCATCCGCGAGGCGGCACGCGCTGCCGGCTCCCGGAGCTTCATGCTGCCGCCACCGAGGGTCGGGACGTTGCGCGGGTGCAGTAAGACGAGCTTGTCCGGCTCGTAGCCGGGGGGCAGGCCGTTGTGACGGTCCACGACCACCAGTAGCTCGTCGGGGCTCCCGGCTGGTGAGGCATCCGCGGCATCCGAGGCATCCGTAGCGTCCGCGACTTTATCTCCCTCGCCGGTCTCTGCCCCCTCCCGGTTAGAGCCCTGCCTATCCGGGAGAGCCGTTCCGCCGGAGCCGCTATTCCGGGCCCAGTAGGGCTCGTAGACCTCTCGTATCGCCTCCCACTCTGAGGATTGTTCCGGTACAGTGGCTGGGAGGTCCTTATCCGGACCGCTATCCCGGGATGACTCTATGTTGCCGAGGGAGCTTGGAATCTCTGCGGCGCAGCCCGCTCCCGATACTAGCAAGCATCCCGCGAATGCCAGCGTACAGACGGCTCTGACCGGACGCGAGAGTAGACCTCGCCGGGCATTCTCGTCTATGTTAAGCGGGGGTGTGATCTCTACTCTCCCTGGGTATACGAGTCGAGCGCCGACTACACTGGATGCCCACACAAAAATACTAACATCGTATTTGGGTGGTGGAAAAACCGGCACCCTACTGAGACCCTACTGAGTGTCTAGCACGGGGCTATGGCTCACCTTGGACCATGTCTACGAGGGTCTCCGGTGCGGCCGGTACGCCACCGGCCTGGACATACCCCGGTACGTGATACACGTTTGCCTCGATAAAACTTCCCCCCGAACAGGTCCGGATTTCCTAATATTCTCTTGGCTGCATCAGAACACCCCCGCGTGTTTCCGCATACAACCGCCGGTTGCCGGGCGGGCTACAGTGCTCTCGACGGACGGTGAAGCGGGAGACCTTCTGGAGATGAGCGGAACACCATGAAGCCCACGAACCCCACGAATGTCCACTAACCCCACGGCCAGCCCCCTGATACTCACGGCGAAGTTCGACGAGGTCTCGCAGGCCCGTCTGGACGGGCTGCGTGAGCGGTACTTTCCGCCGGAGCGAAATATGATCCCGGCCCACCTCTCGCTCTTCAATCAGCTACCGGCAGGGATGACGGGCCTCATCCCCGACCTGGAGGAGGCCTGTGCGCTCCGGGGGAGGGTCGAGGGCCGGTTCGACGGGCTGAAATTCCTCGGAAAAGGGGTTGCCTATACTCTGGACGCCCCCCGGCTGGTCGAGCTCAGGAAGAAGCTGGCCCGCGAGTGGGAGCCCTGGCTGGCGCCCCAGGACCGCCAGAAGCTCTCGCCGCACGTAACCATCCAGAACAAGGTGGATCCGCAGACCGCCAGGGACCTCCACGCCCGCCTCACCGCCACCTTCGAGCCCTTCGAGACGGTCATAGAAGGCGTATCGCTCTGGCGGTACCTGGGTGGGCCCTGGGAGCCCGTGCGGGACCTCTACTTTAGCGGGTAACCCGCGGTAGGCCCCTGGACCTGTTTATTCAACCTACGTGATTATGTAGGTTATGTAGACCGCTCCTCGCGGTACTCCTCTATATCCTGGTAGAGCGTATCCGGGAAGGTGAGCTCGTTGTAGACGTTGCAGGAGTCCGGGTCGTCCGGGGTGGGGCAGATCTCGAAGTCTTGCTCTTTTTGCCACTGCAGGATACGCTCCCGGCGCGGCGGGTTGTATCCTTTGTCCTCGACCTGCTGCACCATCGCGCGGGCTTCGCGCTCGCTCTCGTCGTCGTCCCGGGCGAGCAGCTTTACCAGCTCCTCGTTGTCCACGAAGTAGCGGGCGACCATCGCGAAGGTCAGCCTGCCGTAATGCCCTATGTCCTCGCCGTTCTCCAGCGCCTCCAGCATGCGCTCCATCATCGGGCTCTGCCTGAGATCCTCTACCGGCATAACTCCTCCTTTATCAGCGCCTCTAACGCCTCTGACATCTCCAAAGCTCCGAAAAGCTTTGTACTCTGTAACTTTTTGCGAATCTCCCAGAGCCTAACCGTCTCCCGGCAGATGAATGTAAAGGCTGACACGCAATACGGCCCGTCCGGGAAGCGCCGCCCCTCTTCTACCCCTCTACTCTGCGAGCCTCGCGTCCAGGGACCGGAGGAGCGTCCTGCGGGCCCTGTGGCGGCGCTCGTACTCGCGCACCCGCTCGACCTCCTCGTCTGAAAGGCCCTTTACCTTGCTCTGTATGTCTCCAACCGAGAGCTCATCGTAATCGGCGAGCGGCGGGGCAAGCGACTCTTCCCTGGCCTCTTTGGCAGAGCCCGTGTTCTCCACGAACTGCCGGCCTTCTCTGGAGGCTTCGCGCTTACGCTGGTCCGTCCTCTCGGCCTCTTTGATGCTCATCTTCTCCCAGGCCTCTTTCGGCAGGTAGCGTTTGGTCTCGCCGGTCCAGGAGTCTCGGGCCTCGACCTCGCCGTCCTTTGTCTGCCACTCCTCGTTGCTCCACTCGGTGAGGCTGCGCTGCTCCTCGTCCTTGCCGCCCCGGTAACCGCCGCCGTGCTTCTCGTACTCCTGCTTGAGCAGCTGGGCCTTGCGGGCCGACCACTGGCCCGGCTCGCCGCCCTTGTCGGAGGCTTTGATCTCCTCTTTGAGGCGGTCCCGCAGCTCCGGGTGCGTGTACTTTTCGGAGTAGCTCTGGCTCGACATTGCTCTCTTCTCCCGTCTCTTCCGCCTTCGTATAGATCGTGTTCAACCTGCGTCCGTCTAAACCATCCCGGTTCCGGCCCTGTTACACCTCGTGTGCCCCGCCCACGGCGTCTCCTAAAGCCTCCAGCGCCACCGGACCGGCGAGGAAAGCCTCTGCCGGGGCCCCGTAACCCAGGCGGCGGCCTTCGGAGAGAGAGAACTCCTCCAAATCCCGACCCATCTCCCCAACGCCGCCGAACTGGAACCCGAGCTGGCTTTCGTATGCCCCGCAGGCCCGGAGCTTGTCCTCCAGCTCATTCCGCATTACGACGCCCGTCTCGGAGACCTCCGGGGGCGTGGGTACCCGCGGCGTCGCCTCCGGGGCGCGCAGGGCGTAGGGAGTGTCCCGGTAGTAGAGCGTGCGGGGGGCCTGGCTCTGTAGTATCCGTCCCGTTTCAGCCAGAGCGCCCAGAGCCCGGATCACCTGCAAGTGATCCACGTGCCCCCCGAGACCCTGGGGCGCGAAGACCAGCTCCGGCTCGGTATCCCGTATCAGTGCGGCGAGGCTCTCCCCGGCCGCCAGGTGGGCCTCATCGCCGGGGAGAACCCCGGAGAAGAGCTCCTCCGCGCTCTCGTAGCCCCGGTGGGGGGCCTCCGGGTGCGCGAGGTGTACGGGATCCGCCCCGAGCTCCCGGCACGCCGCCGCATCCTCGGCGCGTCTGAGCTCCATGTAGTCCACCGTCTCTGGTATCCCCTTGTCCGTCTGGCACGCGAGGGCGAAGCCGCCGGGCTCCGGCACGCTCGCGGCAAAGACCGTGGCGAGCGTAACGCGCCAGCCGAGCCGGGAGAGCCGGGCCGCCGTGCCGCCGCAGGAGAAGGCCACGTCGTCCAGGTGGGGCGAGACGAACAGCGCGGCCGGAGACCTGTTACGCGCGTTGTTATTCACGCTAGAAGAGATAGAGACGCTAGAGGAGATGCGGGGCCTCCCGGAACCGGCAGGTCTCCACGGTATCGTCCAGGGTCCAGCCCGTGTCCGGCGGGGTGCCGACGAGCAAACGGTAGACTTCCTGTATACGCTCCGCTATAGCGGGCCAGGCGTAGACGTTCCGGGCCTCGGCGAGCGCGTTCTCCGCCAGGCGCCGCCGCAGTCCCGGATCGTCCAGCACCCGGCCTATAGATGAGGCCAGGGCCTCGTGGTCGCCGGGCTCGACGAGCAGCGCGTCCTCTCCGTCTGTCAGGCAGTCCACCACCCCGACGGCCCTCGTCGAGACTATCGGGAGGCCCGTGGCCATCGCCTCCAGGATGGTGTTCGAGAACCCCTCGGCGTGGGTGGGCGAGACGAAGACCTCGGCTTTCCTGTAGACCTCCGGCGTCTCGTCGTAGGGGGTGTATCCGGCAAACTCCACCCGCCCGGACAGGCCGAGATCCGAGGCCAGGTCCTTCGCGCTCTCCACGTCCGGCCCGATACCGCTGACCACGAGCCCGAAGTCGTTCCTACCCTCTTCCGAGAGCAGAGACATTGCCCGGAGGAGATCCAGAATCCCTTTCCGGGCGTCCACCCGGCCGTGATACAGCAGGGTGGGGCTCTCTGGTACACGGCCCACTACTCTCTCGTCCGCGGGGTGGAACCTGCGAGTGTCCACCGCGCCGGGGATTACCATGAAGGAGTCCGGCGGGACGCCGTGGTTCTCGTGTACCTCTTCGGCGAAGGAGCGGGAGCCTATGAGAAGCGCCCCGGCGTGGCCCAGCACCGCCTGCATGGCCCTGGCGTGGGTGCCGCAGCAGCTACCGACCCAGTGTCCGTCGCCGCCCTGGATGGAGACCACGTTCGGCACTCCCGTCTCGGCGGAGGCCTCCAGCGCGGCCAGGCCCGTGGGGTAGCCGTACTGGGCGTGAATGATGTCGAAAGGCTCCCGCTCGTGCTCGGCCGTTATAGTCTGGACCATGTTTCGGATGTCGCGCTCGAAGTCCCCGCCCTCGCGCTCGCCGACGGCTTCTAGCCCGATCACCCGCACCCCCGGTACCTCCGGCGGCGGCCCGCCGCCGTACACGCCCCGGCCTTCCGGGCCGTCGCGGTACTGGCTGACCAGCGTAACGTCGTGGCCCTGCTCCACGAGCTCGCGCAGCAGGTTGGCGGCGTACACGCTCATGCCCGACACGGCGGGGAAAAACCGCCGCGACACAAAGCAAACTCTCATCGGAACTCCAGACCTCCACTCCCGTACTCCACTCTCGTCTCCGCCTCCCTGAGCGCGGCGAGCGACCCCGGTATCTCCTCGTGCGCCCGGTGCGACTCGCGGGAGAGCTCCACGCAGACCAGCCGCCCGAAGCCGACCTTCCTGAGCGCGCCGAGCACCGCCGGGACGTCCATATCACCCTCTCCGAAGGGCCGGTGCTCGTGTACCCCGCGCGGCATATCTTCTATAGATACGGTGCCAAGGCTCCCGGCGAACTCCCGCACCGCCTCTTCTGGTTCACGCTCTCCGGTCACCAGGCAGTGTCCGGTATCGAGCGCCAGCGAAAGGCTCTCTGAAACCCCTCCTGAAAGCTTCTCTATCTCTCCGGCGAGGCGCGCGTAACCGTCCGGGGTCTCGACTAGCATCCCGGGCTCTGGCTCGAAGGCCGCGGTTACCCCGAGCTCCGAGGCCCTCTCCAGCACCAGGCCGACGCCCTCCGCCAGCCGCCGCCACGCCTCGCCGGGGTCGTCGCCGGGCCACGGCACTCCGGACCAGAAAGAGACGGCCTCGGCGCCGGTCGCCGCCCCGACTTCGAGGGCCCGGTACAGAAAGTCCAGCCGGAGGCCGCGGGCGTCCGGGTCCGGGGTCACGAGGGTCGGCTCGTGCTTGCGGCGCGGGTCCAGCAGGAAGCGGGCCCCGGTCTCTACTACCACCCCGAGGCCGAGCCGGGAGAGCCGGGAGGAGAGCCGGTCTGCGCGCCGGACGAGGCCCGGGGCGAACGGGTCGAGGTGATGGTGGTCCAGGGTGAGGGCGACGCCGTCGTAGCCGGACCCGGAGATGAGGTCCAGAGCATCTTCTAGCCGGTGGTTCTGGGCCCCGTTGGTGTTGTAGGCATATCGCAGGCCCGGTGGACTCTCCTGGCTCGATGAGCTCGATGGTGGCCCCGATAGGCTCAACAGATCCCACGCTCCTCGGCGGCGAGCGCGGCGACGTGGCGGCCCGGCTCCCGGTACAGCGGATACAGGTTCCCGACGGTGCGCTCCACCGCCTCGTAATCTAGCCAGGCCGGGCCGAGCTCGGCCTCCGCCTGCGGCGGGAGCAGTATACGGTGGGCTCCGGGACGCCCGCCGGGGCCGCCGGTTATCACGAGGTCGCTGCCACGGTCGAGGAGCCGGCGGAGGTTTCGCGGCCCGATGCGGCCGTAGCTCAGGGTCTCTACCTCGAGCCCCGGGACGAGCGCCTTGACGGCCCGGGCCCCGCCGTCCTCCGGTGAGAGGTCCAGATACAGCACCTCCAGCCCGGCCTTCGAGAGCCGGTCCACGACCACCTCCAGCAGCCGCTCCCGGTAGTCCGGCGCCTCCTCGTCCATCCCGAGCGTCGGGACGCCGGAGAGCGCCGTGCGGGAACGGACCGTGAGCACCGGGTCTGAGATGAGATCCCTCAACTCTCCGTAAGAGCGAGAGAGCCAGTCGAGCGTCGCCTCCAGCGAGCGGTCCTCCTCGCTGCCTAGTGGCTGCCCGCGGAACCTCTCGACGTATCCGGGCGGGGAGATGGCGTGTATCGGGGAGAGCGGACCGTGGTTGAAGGGTTTTCTGGCCCGGGCCGCGCAGAACTCCGCCAGGCATTTGCGCAGCGCGATCTCCCGGTCCGGGTGGGCCGCTTCGCCGCAGGCCGTGACCGTGAGCGGATGCACACCGCCTCCCGGCTCTCCGGGCTCCCGGTCCTCGCCGACTGCGTAGAAGTTCGCTATCCCGAGGTCGGTCTCCGCGAGCTTTACGGTAACGTCCACGCCGCCGCCGGCGATCATCCTTAGGAGCTCCCGCGCCTGACGGTCTTCGACGCCGTCGAGATCCACCGCGATACCCTGGTCCAGCGCCCGGTATGAGACGCTGTTGCCGTCGCGTTGGACGAGCTCCAGCAGGGCGTGGGAGAGGGCGTGGGCGAAGGTCGGACCGGCCCCGAGGCCGTTCGTGATCGGGGTGGTCAGGCACTCTTCGGGGGGCGGGCTACCGCCGAGGTCCGCGAACCGGCTCGCCGCGAGCTCTACCGGGACCAGCACCTCCTCGCCGCCGGGATGGCGGCGGGCCGGGACCCACTCGAGCTCGGTCTGCGGCGTATAGTCGCTGCCGGCGGGCAGGCAGGCCTCACGGGGGTCCAGGACCCCGCGCGGGCCGCGCTCGGAGACGAGTTCCTCGTAGGAGCCGCGCGTCCGGGGCAGGGTGGAGAAGGTGCGCCAGGCGTTCACGGACTCGAACATCTCGCCGTGGGCGCTGGTGCGGGCTGCTCCACGCGTGGTCCCGTAGCCTATGCCGTTCGTGAAGGGACCGCTCTCGGGCCACAGCGCCGCAGACCACACCGGGACGCCGAGGTGGTCGAGGCCCGAGATCTCGAACTCCGCCTCCGCGCCGGGGGGGAGGGACCGGCGGTACGGTGCTACCGTCTGTTCTCCGGGTAAGTTCCCGGCCTCACTCAAATCGCTCAAAGCGGCAACACCTCCACGAAAGGTCTCCTCTCTAGCTGGGCGTCTAGCAGCGCGAGCACCTCCCGCTCGCCGACGTTCGTACACTGCTCGAACGGGGTAAAGGTCTCGTCGAACCCTAGACCGGAGAAGACCTCCCTGTAGCGGTGCGCCTCGTCCGGGGTGAGCGGTATGCGCCGGACGAACGCCTTGTGGGTCGAGATGCCGTCGGCGGTCCTACCCTCCGGGTCCGATCCGGCTAGCTCCAGCTTCACGGCGTCTCCTATATATAGCCTGCGGTTACCGGGGTCGTGGAGGACCGAGTGGCCGGCGAAGTGGCCGCCGGTATTTATGAGGCGGAGGCCGCCGGGGAGGTCGAGCGCGGCGTCGAAGGGCAGGGTTACCCCGAAGGCCCTGGCCCAGCCGAGGTCCTCGCGGTGTATGGCGACCTCGCAGCCGAAACGCTCGGCAAGCCGCCACAACGCGCCGTAGGTGTGGGGATGAGACGCCGAGGCGTACGCCACGCCGCCCAGGGACTCGATGTGATCGAGAGCCCCGTCGTCGTACAGGGCAGAGGCCTCGAATGCCACGTTTCCCTCCAGCCGGACGAGCACGTACCCCGAAGGTGAGATGCCGAGCGGCGTATCCAGACTGTACCTCCAGACGCCGGGCCTCACCTCACTCCAACTGCAGCGGGACCTCTCCGCCGCCTCCCCGGCGTCCAGAAACTCGAAGCCCCGCTCGGGGAGCACGTGGCGGAAGTCCTCGCACAGGGGACAAGTGGCCGGGCGCTCGAAGCGTTTCTGCCAGAAGCCGCAGTTGGTGCAGACGTAGGCCTGTAACTCCGCCTCCCGCGGCCAGTCGGCCGGTATGCGGGAGCCGTGGGGCGTGCCGCGGGGGCCGGCGTGAGGCTGCGATCCGGGCTCCGTCACGCTGTCTCTCCTTTTGTCTTCTCTTTTGTCTTCTCTTTTGTCTTCTGTATTTTCTTCTGGCTAGAACTCTCCGGGCTACCGGATGGTATGGCTGAAGCCGCCTCCTCCAGGAGCCTCATGGTGTGGAGGTCCCGCTCCGGCCCGTGGTCGGGCTCCCGGCCCTCGAGTATGGTGCGGGAGAAGGACTCGATCTGGCCGGTGAACGGCGAGAGGTTCTCTTCGGAGGGTATCTCCACCCGCTCGCGTGACCCGTCGGATGCCCGGACGAGCTCCAGGGTGCCGCCGGGCTCCTGGCCCAGGGTGTCCGTGGTGACGGCGAGCGCGCGGGTGCCGGACACTTCGAGCGTGCGCCTCGGGTAGACCTCCGGCGTGCTGTAGGAGACGTGCTGCAGGAACAGGACGCCGCTGCCGGTGTTTCCCACCAGCGCCGCGCCGTCCTCCACCGGATAGTCGAAGACCCGGCGCTGCAGGCGGGCGCTCACCGACTCCAGACTCTCGTCCAGGAGATACTGGACGAGGTCGAGACCATGCGGGGCGAGATCCGTGAGGGCACCGCCGCCGGCGCGGCCCGGATCCGCCCGCCAGTTGTCCTCGGACCACTCCGGGGGCAGCCAGCAGGCGTAATGTATGCGTACCGAGCAGACCGTGCCCAGCGCCCCCTCCGAGACGAGCCTCCGCAGCCTGCGGTGCGCCGCATGGAACCGCTGGTCGAAGGCGGTCGAGAGGACCACGCCCGCCCGCCGGCAGGCGGCGGCCATCGCCTCCGCGTCCGGTAGCGCCGGTGCCAGCGGCTTCTCGCACAGGACGTGCTTGCCCGCGGCGGCGGCGGCCTCCACAATCTCCCGGTGCAGGTGGTTCGGCGTGGCGACGTACACCGCGTCCAGCCCGGGCCCGGACAGGAACTCCCCGAGGTCCGTGTGCCGGCTCGCCTGTGGCGCAAGCTTTCCGGTCGCGGACAGGGCCCCGGGCGAGGGGTCGAGGAGCGCGACCGGGTCCGCGTTCCGGGCCTCCGTGACGGCCGGCGCGACGAAGTCTCTGGCGACCCAGCCGCAGCCCGCGATGCCCCAGCCCAGGGTCTGCGTTGAGCCGGCCACCTACATCCCCTCCGGTAGATCCAGGAGAACCCGGTGGCGGACGAGCCGGTCTATCTCGGGCGAGGCCCCGACTCCCTCTTCCGCGCCCTCCCTGAGAACTGTCTCGCTGGGGGAGATCCGCTCCGGGAGGTAGCCGGACCGCGGCGCATACTCCTCTTCGTAGTGCCCTGACGGCCACCCCAGCACGTGGGACCCCTCGCCCAGGTCCTTGTAGAGCGGGTTCAGACGGAGCGGCGTGCCGGGTGGCGGGAGCAGGAGATCCGGCGCCCGCCGCGGACGCGAGCTGGATCTGGAGCCGGACCTAACGAGGCTCACCGCCTCGCTCCGGGAGAGCTCCCCGGCTTCTCGCGGCGTGGGGTCTCGCCCGGCCACAGCGGCTTCCGTGAGCTCTGCGTCGTCGTAGAGCGTGGATCCCGGGAAGAGCTCCAGGTGCCGGGCGACGCCCGCCGGCTCTCCGGATGAGAAGTTTTCTACCGCCGCATTGTGTGAATGTCCTATTACAATGGTTCCGTCGTCTCCGGCGATCCGGCCGAGCTCGGCCGCCACGTGAGGCTTATCCGGCAAAAAGTAGAAGGCGTCCTGGCACAGCGCGAGGTCCGCCGAGCCATCCTCCACGGGGAAGCGGCGGGAGGCGTCGAAGCACACCAGCTTCGCCTCCGGCACCAGGTAGCGGCGGGCGAGCCACAGCTTGGCGAAGACCACGTCTCCGGCGGTGGCCTCGATCCCGCGCCGGGAGAGCTCGCGGGTGTAATGTCCGATGCCGCAGGCCAGCTCGAACGAGCTCTGCGGGGCGTCCCAGCCGGTCTGTATGAGACACAGGCCGGCGAGGTAGACGGGGTCCGAGAGCCTGTAGGAGAAGTAGTCGGCCACCGGGCCGAAGCCCAGATAATGCATTACCTCTCTGGCCGGACCGCCGGCGTCCGCCACTGATACGGCGGCCCGCACGCTTTGAGGGGAGGGCGGGGAGGTGGGGGCCCAGTCGTCCTGATCTCGTAAGAGCCCGGCGAGCGCCGCGTCATGATCTCCCCGGTCGAGTGCGGCGTTGACGCGTTCCAGAAGCTCTTTGCGGCCCGCGCGCAGGTACGGTATCTCCTCGACCACGGGCCAACGCTCGCCGCCGGAGCCATCCGTGAGGAAAGGGCCTCGGCGGTAGAGGGGCCGTCCGGTCTCCGGGCTGGAGAGTGACGCGTCGGCCCAGGTGGGGATAAATACGGGATTACCCAACCTTATCGTAGCCCTGCCTGTGAGAGTACGGCGTCCTGGAACTCGTTCAGGGGCCCCGGGTGGACGAGGTCCATCTCGCCGAGCGCCTGATCCAGGGTGAAGCCCGCCTGTCTTTCGTGGTTTTGCATCTGGAGCACCCGGTCGAGAACGTCCGCCGCGTGGAACGCCCGGCCCTCGGGGCTGTCGGCGTCCCGGGTAGTCTCCAGGCACGCCTCCGTCTCTTCTCGGAGCGTCTGCGGCAGCTCCGCAAGCGCGGACTCGCGGAACCTCCCCGCCACCCGCTCCAGATACCCGCCGAGCAGCTCCTCACCGGTAAAGCCCGAGTCCGGGAGCCCGGCGTTGTGCAGGTGATGGGCGAGGCCGGCCAGAAACACGGGGGCCGGGTCCGCCTCGAAGAAGCCGGAGAGTATTACCCCGTACACCGCGACCGTGGCGCAGTGCTCGGCGTGGGACTCCGGGGGCTCCAGGATCAGGCGCGGCCTGCCGGGCCTCGTTGCTCCGGCCCGGGGCTGACGCGCCAGGGCGGCGGCGAATCCCGGGGCCTGTCCTGTACTGTGGTGCCCGGGGGCCGGGGCTCCGGGGACCGCCACAGCGGCCCGTAGCTCACCCAGCAGGGGCTCTGGTATGGGGGAGGAGACGGCGTCGAATCCAGAGAGGAGCACCTCCCGCGCCTCCTGCGACGAGAGGCCGCCCGTGGCGAGCACGGATCCGTCCACCGCGCCGAGCCGGGCGGAGCATAGCGCCGAGGCGGTCGCGTGGAGGGCCGTATCCCTGGTGTCCAGGGCCTCGGAGCCGCCACGGGGGCTGCTTAGCGCGGCCCACGAGCTCCGAAAGTGGGCGTCGGCGACGCTGCCTTCGAGCCGGGCGGCCCGGACCCTTTTGAGGTCCCCGATCTCGGAGAGGAGGGAGAGGTACGGTGGTATCCCGGCCGCCACGGACTCTGCTGAGGTTCTCTTCACGTCCGGGAACCTACGCGCTGGCGGAGTCTACCCGGCCCGCGGAGGCGGCGCCGTTGGAGATCCAGTCAAATAGCCGCTGCTCCTGGCGGTAGAAGTCGTGGTCCGGGGAGTCGCCGTCCCGCACGGTCATCGGGGCCTTGAAGAAATGTCCGAACTGCTCCTGGACCCCGCCGGAGCCCCGCCTGCGGGCGAGGTCGGATAGCCTGGCGAGCTCTATTACGAGGGGGGCCGCCAGCACCGAGTCTCCGCAGAGGAAGTTGACCTTGAGCTGCATCTGCTTGCCCAGAAAACCCGAGACGTCCACGTTGTCCCAGGCCTCCTTGTTGTCGCCGCGCGGCGGGTAGTAGTGGATCGAGACTATGTGGTTCTCGACCTCGTAGCCGAGCATGTGATCCAGCACAGACCCCTTGGTCGCGTTCTTGGAGGCCAGGGAGTCCGGGTCGTCCAGGATGTGCCCGTCGCCGTTTCCGAGCATGTTGGTCGAGTACCAGCCCTCGACGTGCAGCGCGCGCGAGCGCAGCGCCGGGGCGAGCACGGTCTTTAGCATGGTCTGGCCGGTCTTGCCGTCCTTGCCCGAGACCGGGACGTTCCTGAGCTCTGAGAGGCGTTTTATCGCGGGCACGTCGGCGGCGACGCTGGGGGTGAAGTTCACGTACGGCGCGCCCTCGCTGATCGCGGCGTAGGCGTAGAGCATCGCCGGACCTATCTCCGGCGCGTCGGCGTCCAGGCCGCTCTCGAAAGCGTCTATGGTGGAGAGGACCGGCGCGGATATGTCCGCCACCCTCTCCGTCGAGGCCAGGTTTACCAGCACCACCGAGTCCAGGCCGTTACGCTCCTTGAAGTCCCGGAGGTCGGCGCGGATCGCCTCTACCTTCGCCCGGTGGCCGTCGGCGGCGACCACGTTCGAGCCGGCGGCGTTGCGGCAGAACTCGCTGTCGAAGGCGGCTGGCCAGGGCGTAACTCCCCCGAGCCTCTCCCGGATGGCCTCTAGCTGCCGGTAGTCCAGAACCCCGGCCCTCTCCGCCGCGGTTGCGAGATCGTCGCCCGAGAGATCCCAACCCCCGAAGACCAGATCCTCGTAAAGAGCCATCTCCTCCGTACCTTTGAGAGGCCGCGCCTCTCCGCCCTCGTCTCGTACGCTGGCCTCCGCCAGCGGCAGGCCCTCCGTCCCGGCGAGCCCGGCCTTCATGAGCTCCGTCCCGGCGACCGCCGTCGAGGCGACCGCCCCTCCGAGACCCACAACGGCCACGCCCAGCCCGCTCTTGTAGCGGCCCCCGCCGCTCTCCTCGCCGTTCCTTTCGCTGCTTTTTCCGCCGTTTGGCTGCCTCTGCTGCAATTGATGGCTCCTCACCCGGGATCTGTATCCCGGCTCCGGTACTTTTCGGTACTTTTCGGTACTTTCTCAGCCGAAGCTCTCGGCCGACGCCAGACTCTCTGGCTCCTGTCAAAGCGTTCCTGATTTCCCAACATCCCTCAACGGTACGAGCGAGCCGTAGTGTATCCGCCTCCTACGGCCTCGCTGTGTTAGCTAACATAGTTCCGGCCTTCTCCCGGCACGCCCTCGCGCTGAGAAACGCCCATGAAGATCCCGTGAGATATGCACCTTGAAGCCGGCGCGAAACTCGCACTGTCATAGCCATTACGGCCGCCCCGGCAGACCCGGTTACCCTGCGTCTGCCGGTTTTGATGTTCTCGAGGTTCTCGAGGTTCTTGATGCCGGAGGATCTCGTAGGTCCCACTCGTAGAACTCGTAGATTCCAAGGGGGTACGTTGACGGATGCTCTGCCGGACCGAGGTTCCGGCTCCGCGGGGAGGGTGATGATTACGGGGGCCACGGGCTACGTGGGCTCGGCGGTCGCTGCCGCCCTGGACCGTGCCGGATACGAGGTCTGTGGCCTGGCCCGCTCGCGGGCCTCGGCGCAAGAGCTGCGGGGCAGGGGCTACGCGGCGTATCCCGGAGATATGAAGCGGCCCGGGGACCTCTCGCGGGCCATACTGGAGTCCGGTGCCGGCGCCGTCGTCCACGCCGCCACGACCGGAGACTCAGAAGCCGAAGAGGCCGACAGGAACGCGGTCGAGGACGCTCTGCGGGCGCTGCGGGGCACGGGACGGACCTTCGTATACACCAGCGGCGGCTGGGTCATGGGCGAGACGCCGGGCTCGCCGCAGGACCCGCTCGCGGACGAGGAAACCCCGCCGGAGCCCGCGCCTTCCCTGCACTGGCGTCCGGCGGTCGAGCGATGGGTACTGGAGGCCGCTGCGAGCCACGGGGTGAGCACCTTCGTGGTCCGGCCCGCGCTGGTATACGGCGGGGGCGGGGGAGTGGTCGCGGAGCTCGTGCAGTCCGCCCGGGAGCGCGGCTCGGCACGGTACGTGGTGGGAGACGCGCCGGGCTCGGGCCCCCTGTGGACGCTGGTCCACAGGGGGCCCGACCTCGGCGACCTCTACGCCCGTATCCTGGCTCGCGCCGAGCCTGATGGGACCGGCGGGTCTCTCGGGACCCTCGTGGTCGCCGCCGGCACGAGCCCCGTGCCGGTGCGTGAGATCGCCGCCGAGGCAAGCCTGCTATACGGTTCGGGAGATCCCCCACAGCCCCTACCCCTCTCCGAGGCGCGCCGCGAGCTTGGCGTCTACGCGGACTCCCTGGTCCTCAGCCAGCGGCTCTCGGGCGCCCGCGCCCGCCGACTCTTCTGTTGGGAGCCCTCCGGCCCTCCGGTCCTCGAGGAGCTTGCCACCGGCTCCTACGCCCCTCCGGGCTCCTCAGAGGGTAACGGCGGTGTCAGATGAGGCTCCTGGTGCTCGGCGGCACCGGGTTTCTCGGCTATCACGCGGTCACCGCCGCCATAAGCGAAGGTCACGAGGTGTCGGTCTTTACCAGGGGAGGCGAGGCCCCGGCCGACGGAGTAGAGATGCTCTACGGCGACCGCCACGGCGACCTCTCTGCCCTGCGAGATAGGGAATGTAGGGAATGGGACGCCGTGCTCGACACCTTCTCCGACCCGGAAGCCGTCGCCGAGACCGCCCGGCTTTTCTCCGGCTCCGCCGGGGCTTACGGCTTCGTCTCCGGCATTACCAACTATCACCCGCACGGCCCGCGGGTAGTGGACGAGGAGTCCCCTTTGAGGGTATCCGGCGACGCCCCGTCCGAGGACCCGCTCCAGGAGAGGGGCCTGGCAAAGCTCGGGTGCGAGAGCGCGGTGCTCCGGGAGTTCTCCGGAGAGACCTTTATCGTACGGCCGGGGATAATGGTCGGCCCCCGGGACCCGACCGACCGCTTTAGCTGGTGGCCCGCGAGGTTTGCCCGGGCGTTTGGGCTGTCGGGACTTGCGGGGACCGGGGCTGGGCCCGCTAACGTACACGAGGTGCTCGCGCCCGGGGACCCGAACCGTCCCGTACAGTTTACCGACGCCCGGGATCTCGCCCTGTGGATGGTCCGGATGCTCGCCTCCGGGACGGGGGGAATCTACAACGCCGTCGGGCCGGGCCGCCGCGAGCCCATCTCCGAGGTCCTGGATACCTGCCGCCGGGCCGCGGCCGAGCTGGCAGAGTCTGAATCTGCTGTCCCGGCGGCCACCGCCTATCCGCGTCCGACCTGGGTGGATGAGACCTTTCTGGCGCACCATCTCGAAGACGTTACAGAGGAGAAGCGCCCCCTATGGTTTCCGGAGCCCCAGATACCGTTCGACGAGGTCGACTCCTCCCGCGCCATAGACGCCGGCCTGTGCTTCAGACCCACCGTAGAGACCGCCCGCGACACCTTGAGATGGCTCGGACCCCGCGCCCAGGACCCCTCGAACCTCGCGGCCGGCCTGACTTACCATCGTGAGCGCGATCTCCTCCGAGCGTGGCACGGAGTCGGGCCGTGATCCAGGTCTCGCCGGCAAAACACACAAGACACACAAGAACCCGCCCCGATAATACGAGACACTGGTCCAGCACGAAATCAACGCATAATACAGTACAGGCTGGGGCTATCTTTTGATACTGGTCACCGGTGGGGCGGGGTTCATCGGGTCTCGACTGGTATCCGCGTTAGTGGCGGATGGTCTGGAGGTTGCGGTGCTGGACGATTTGTCCGGCGGTAGTGCCGCAAGCCTGCCTGCTGGGGTCCGGTTTCTGGAGGCGGACGTGGCGGACCCCGGGGTAATCGGCGAGATTGAGCGCCTCTCTCCGTGGGCCGTGGTACACGCCGCCGCCCAGATCAGCGTCCCCGCCTCCGTGGCAGACCCCGGGCGCGACCGGGCGGTAAACGTCGAAGGTACGGAGAACGTGATCTCGGGTGCCATAGCGGCCGGTTCCGGGAGGTTCGTGTTCCTCTCTTCCGGTGGCGCCGTATATGGAGAAGCCGATGGCGCGACGGAGCTCACGCTGCCGGACCCCACGAGCTACTACGGGGCGCACAAGTACCTCGCCGAGCGGTACGTCGGTCTCAGCGGTCTCTCGTTCGCCATAGCCCGGCTCGCGAACGTTTACGGAGCGGGACAACGCTCCGACCTCGAAGGCGGGGTAGTATCCATATTCTTGGAACGTCTGCTGTGCGGCTCCCCGGTAACCATCTACGGCACGGGCCTACAGTCCCGGGACTTCGTGTACGTGGGCGACGTTGTAGACGCACTCCTCACCATGCTCGGGAGCCGCTCAGAAGGAACCTGGAACGTCGGCACCGGAGCCTCGACCACCCTCCTCGGCCTCCTGCAAAGCCTCCAGGACGAGCTCGGTACCGGGATCTCGCCTCACCACGCCCCGCCTCGCCCCGGAGACGTGCGGGGATCCCGCCTGCATGTAGACCGTATCCTGGAAGACCTCAGCTGGAAACCCCGCCACAGCCTGCCCGAGGGACTCAGGGAGACCATCCGGGAATCCAGGAGGTAATAACGCATAATACTAAAAAGCTGTACGGAAGTGGTGCCTGGATCGTCTGGGGGATAGTATGATCTGGAGCATAGTCTTATAATTACGGGTGGTGTCTTGATTATCTCACTGGTACATACCGGCACATCCGGAGCATCCGAAGTAGGGGAGTGATCATGTCCGAGGTGCGTAGGCGGGCGCAGGATGCGGTGGAGGAGTTGACGCAGGATGGTGAAATAGAGGAGTTCAGTGTAAACGAGTCTGACTTTCTGTCCGTCAGGGAGCGCGGCGGGGCGGCCGGTACCCGGATAGAGCAGAGCCCGGCGAAGCTGTCCGAGGCGTCTGAGATCGCGAACCGGAGCTTCCCGGAGCGGGGTCCCTCGGGACAGTTTACCAACGTGGTGTACCCGGTGGTGATACCCGAGCGCCAGTCTCTTTTCTGGAGGGTGTTGCCCATAGGGCTGCTCGTCGTGTTCGTCGTGGTCGGCGTCCTGTCGGTCGGGCTCGGTGCCGTACCCGGGGTTGGAGGGTTGGCCCTGGCGGTTGCCGGGCCTCATCTATGGCTTCTCTTCGCCCTTCTGGCGCTGTTCTCGTGGTGGAGGCAGAGCGTGGTAATGGTGCCTGACGGATGTCAGGCTCTGATCACGCGCTTCGGCAGGCTTGAGGATACCGTGGGTGCGGGACGTATCTTACTGTTTAACCCCTGGAAGCAGGTTGGCTACATAGTAAACACCGTCCGGGAGTACCCCTACAACGCGCCGATCCGGGAGGCCCCGACCTCCGGCAGGGTCAACGCTTCCGTGGATCTTTTTCTCCAGTTCCGCATCGAGCAGCCTGCGGAGTTCGTGTTCACCCTTGGTGGGGTCAAGGGCTTCTCCGACAAGCTGGAGAACGCCATAAGCGAGGTTACCCGGGCTCTCATCTACGAGCAGCGCGCCGAGGATATCTACGATCTCGTTGGTGAGGATACGGACAACTTCATGGGGTCTCTCAACGACCAGTTCCTGCCCGCCGTGCGGTTCACGAACGCGAACATCACCCACGCCGAGCCTTCGAGCAAGGAGTATAGGATAGACCTCGCCTCCCCGGAGATGGTCCGGGTCGCAAAGGAGGCGTACACGTATCAGTACGAGCTCAGGCTCCGCAAGGAGCAGGACGAGGGTGAGCTGAACAAGGAGCTCGCCGAGCTCCGCAAGACGCTCTCCGAGATAACCGCCGATATAGCCGCTTACCAGGCTCAGATGGACACCGCCCGCGAGCGGGAGACCAACGGCGCGGAGGCCCGGGCCCGTCAGCGGCTGGTCGAGGCCGAGAGTGAGGCGAACGCGAACGCGGCTCTGCTAGAGGCCCAGGCCCTGGACATCCGGGCCGTATCCAGCGCCGGCGCGCCGGAGATACTGGAGTACCGTTTCCAGCGCGAGGTGCTCGACAAGCTGGAGTCAGTCGCACAGCGGCTGCCCCGGGTGGTCCAGCTAGGCGAACAGGGCGGCGACGGCAACGTGGACTTCCTGGAGATAGCTCGGCGCATGATCGGCACCCGCGAGGAGCCGCTGTACTCCGAGGAGGACATGGAAGGCCTGCGCAGGAGAATCGAGGAGATCCAAACCCGTATCGAGGAGCGCCAGCAGGAGATACAAAGCCTCTCAACCGCTCACGCCGATGACGCCGATGAAGCTCCCCAAGAAGACGATGCCGGAGGCGGAGATGAGGATAGGGTAGAGGAGATCCGACGCTCCGTCACCGACGAAGCCGTAAAGGAACGTGTAGAGCGAATCGGCGACGACAAAAATCATACCCATAATACAAGTAATGCAGACGGTACTGGCACCGACAGCACTGAAAGCACTAACAGACCTAACGGGCCTGAGAAACCCGAGGATTCCAGAGGTAACTCTAGTAGTTCCGGTAGTGGATCCAACAACTCCGTCGACGGTGGGGAGGACTAGATGTCAGACTCCGGTGGTTCTGTTGGTACCCGGGACTTCTCGAAAATAAAGGAGGAGGTTGCGTCGTGGTCCGGGGTGAGGCGGTATCTGAGGGGTGGTGATGAGGGGTACATAGTCCCGGTTGTGATACCGAAGGACCGCGGTCGGTATGGATGGCTGCTGCCACTCGGGTTCTCGCTTTATCTCTTTGGCGCCGCTCTGTTTGTCGGTGTTATTGCCCTCTCGGGGCTTGCGGCCAGCGCCGGGGTTCTTCTGCTTGCGATATCCGCCCTGTGGCTGTGGCGGGGGTCGATAGTCGAGATCGAGCAGGGCACCAGTGGGGTTCTTTCGAGATACGGGGCGATAGTGGGTACGCTTGAGCCCGGGCGTCACTATCTGTGGAGGCCGTGGGACAAGGTCGAGGCGGTGGTTGACACGGCGACCGAGATTCCGTATCTGGCCCCGGTCGCCGTGTGCCCGACGAGAGAGAACGTGCCGCTAAAATCGATAGAGTTCTTCCTCAAGTTCCGTATAACGGACCCGGTAGCTTTCGTGCGCAGCATCGGAGCCTCTAACTTCGACATGGTGCTCTCAAGCGCCGTTCAGGATGCCATAAGGCGCCGTAGCCGGCGGGTAGAGACCGAGCGCGCGTACGACCTGCGCGGCAGCGACGTAGGAGATATGCAGGAGTATCTGAACCGTCAGCTGGAGAGCTACGGTGTAAGGATACTCGGCGCGAACATCCCGGATGTTCAGCTGCCGGACCAGTACCAGCAACACCTCGCAACGCGGGAGCGCGTCGCCAAGGAGCTTGCCGCCTACGAGCGTGAGTGGGAGCTTACCCGAAAGCGCCGGATAGACCGGGTGCTAATGGAGATAGAGCGCTCGAAAAAGGAACGGGACGCCCGGCTGATAGAGGTAAACGAGGCAAGGAACAAGGCCCGTCAGGACGTCGCCAGGATGCTCGAGGAGCGTGAGACGGAGGCGCAGCGTGTCAGGCTTGAGATAGAGACCAGGGGGAGATCCTCGCTCACGGAGGCTGAAAACGAGGCCCGGGAGCTCAAGTATCTCGGCCAATCCCACCGGGATAACCGGGCTATTGTGCAGTACGAGCTCGCCCTGCGGAGAGTGGAGGTCGGCGAGAAGCTACTGCGTGGAGCCCCGAGGCCCGTGGTCGTCCGCGGAGAGGGGAGTGAGCAGTCCGCTCTGTCCACCATGATCATGGCCCGTCTGATACCAGAGCTGTCAGGTGATTTAGGTGGCGGTGCTGAGGAGCCCAACGGACACCCTCGTCAAGGTAAAGGAGATCCTAGGAGCCGCGCCGGGGATGCCCTGGACTCGGTAACAGGTGTAGAGAGAGGAGACTAGACGAAACTAGATGAAGCAGGGTATATAACGCTGATAACGAATATCCGTCGGATTTACCGCCGGTATTCTTCCCTCATGGCGTAATCGTAATGACCCCATCGGGGCCGCCGATGCTATTCTAAGCACCCTGCATTGCATCGTCTATTATCTTGCGATGGTCAAAGGTAAGCTCTGTCTCTTTTACGAGCCTTACACTCCTTGGTTGAGACATCTCTCTTCTTCTAAGATCCTGGTCAGGGTCGGAACTATATTTCCGCATCTTACACACTACCTATACACTACCTCTTTATCCCTGATACTCTTCGACACTTGAGGGTTGATGCCGGGTGATGCATAATACTTCTGTAATCTACTGTAGTCACCATATCATATAGCTTATATATAGCTTATATAGAAGAGAGAAATACAGGTTTGAGAGTACTTGCAGTTAGCGACAGGGTGGAGCCGTTACTCCAGGGTCCTGGTCTAGAATCTGTTACTAATGGGGTAGAGGCAGTCCTTTCCTGTGGGGACCTCCCTTTCGATTACCTGGAGTACCTCGTAACCTTTATCGGAGTTCCTCTCTTCTATGTCCGGGGGAATCACGATCCCAGGGACGATACCGGAAAGCACCCGGGGGGCTGCATACCCATCGGTGGCCGGGTCGAGGATTTCGGGGGCTTCTCTATAGCTGGGCTGTCCGGCTGTATGTGGTACTCGGGAGGCTCCAATCAGTACACGGAACGTCAGATGTCTCGTGCCAGCCGGTCAATCTCTCGCAGGCTAAGGATCAGTCGCTCTTTTGGTAAGGGTCTCCCTACCGTATTCGTGAGCCATGCTGCCCCCAGAGGCATCGGGGATGCCGGGGACCTGTGTCACAGGGGTTTCGGGGCTTTCCTAGATCTCACACGGAGGCACAACCCGGAGCTGTGGGTCCACGGCCACGTCCACCTCTACGGCAGACATGATAACGATGATTCGCATGACCTTAACTTAGGCTCAACGCGCGTCGTCAACGCTTACGGATACCGCCTGCTTGATCTTTAGTCTATAGTTCCTCTTGCGGCGTTTCTCCCGAGGCTGTAAATTCACCTCTTACTAGATGAGAGACGTATACCCCAGTGAATCCCACGATGCCGCCAAGAAGGCATTCTCCAGGGCCCGTAGGGAGGCCATCCTCCGTCATGCCTGGGCCCGGGCTAGACACGGTCTCCACCGTATCAGCCTGGAACCCTTTGAAGATGCGAGATCTAGTGTCGCCCTATCCGGGATTATAGAGAAGGTTCCTCTCGGCATGAGAAAGGTCTCGCTCTCGGACATACGTGGCAGTGTCTCCCGGAGCCGGGACTTCGATGATAGATTTCTCCCTCTTAACAACGGGCTCCGCGAAAGGTGGGAGGCGGTCTATAAAGCCTTCCAACACTCCTCTCACCTCGGTACCCCGGTTCCTCCCATAAGCCTTTATATGGTAGAGGACAGGTACTTTGTCAGGGACGGTAACCACCGTGTGTCCGTCGCTCTCTTCAGGGGATCAAGCACTATCGAGGCGGATATTACCCTGCTCCATCCTACTCAGACCAACCCCCGCACTTCCGGCCCCCGCCTTGCGTGAAACTTGTAGAGTAAAATCCCACGATGTCAGTACGGTGTAAGAGACAGCAGGAGTAAAAATCGTGCCCGAGTATGGCTCCGCTAAAGAGTACTTCGACCATATCTCCCAGGAAGTGACCCCTGATCAGGCAAAGAGCCTTAACGGTCTCTTCAAGTTCAATATCAAGGATGCCGGCGATTGGATATTCGAGTTTACCGAGTCGGGTGATGTCGGAGAGCTTTCACCCGCCGATGATGTCCACCCGGACTGCACGATAACCTCTTCTGAGAAAGACTGGCTCGACATAGTCTCAGGCCGTACGAAGCCAATGAGTGCCTTTGTCACTGGCAAACTCAAGGTCCAGGGTGCTACGAACAAAGCCATGAAACTCCAGCAGATCCTCGGAGCCCAGTAGGACGTATAATACTTCTCTCTTTCCTAGTATATGGCGATGTCAGGCTTATCAGCTTACTCAGACTCAGGAATCTTATTAGAGAACAGTATCCTTCGTGTCTCTTCATCAATCTCGCTAGTGGGCTTCCGCCACTCTTTCCCAAGATCTAGGCCTCTAGATACCGCTTCCCGGTTTTTGATGTTTTCGTACCATCTCCCGAGGCTCGGATAGTTCTCTAGGTCTTGTCCCTGGTTATCATGGGGTATTATCCAGGGGAGTATTGCTATGTCTGCTATAGAGTATCTTCTCGCAAAGAACTCGTTGTTTTCAAGATGACGGTCCATCACCCCATATATCCTTGCGGCCTCGTTTGTATATCTCTCATAGGCGTATTCGATCCGCTCCGGTGCGTACTGTCTGAAGTGGTGAGCTTGTCCCAGCATGGGGCCTACAGAGCCCATCTGGAACATTAGCCACTGGTTTACCACATGCCTTTCCTCTTTGAAATCGCCGTATAGCGTGCCGTACTTCTCTGCTAGGTAGATCAGTATCGCTCCAGACTCGAACAGCGCGGTATCTTTCCCTCCGAAACCGTCATGGTCCACCAGTGCGGGCATCTTGTTGTTGGGACTAATCTCTAGAAACTCTTTCTTGAACTGATCTCCCGCAGCTATATCCACGGGAACGGCATCGTAATCCGCCCCGACCTCCTCCAGCATAATAGATACCTTCCAGCCATTCGGTGTCGGCCAGTAGTAGAGATCCATCCCCATAACTTCTTCACCTTTCCTATTCGTCTCCCAGTGTGTCATGCCGCCTGGCAGTTTCTTACCTCACTTTCTACCAGATAGATTCTAAAATAACCCACTCCACCCTTGCCTTTACAAATTACTTATGAGAATGTACCTTCCCGAAAGTAATTGCTGGATTATCGTAGAAAGTAGGTTCCTTAGTGAACAGCGATGTGAGGTACGAGGTGATCAGCGAGTCCAATCAAGAACAACGTTACCAGATAGATCATAAGGGCAATCAAGGACTTTCTAGTACCTCTCTAGTAGGTTCTACAAGATTCCCAGAGGACTCACATCCGGTCTTTATATATCTATCTTCCTTGTCTCACGGTTCGAGAAGGACTATGAAGAGCTCACTGGACATGGTAGCGGGGTTCTTGTCTGGAGGGTTATCCGATGCTCTCACGTTGGACTGGAGTAGGATGAGGTATCAGCATATGGCAGCAGTCAGGTCAGCCGTATCAGAGGTTTACGCCCCTTCCACGGCTAACAAGATAATATCCTCGGTAAAGGGTGTCCTCAGAGAGTGCGTAAGGCTGGATTATCTCTCACCGGAAGACCTCTCAAGAGCATGTGACGTCTCTGCCGTGAAAGGAACCAGAGAGCCAAAAGGACGCGCGCTTTCACAGGATGAGTTGAGCCGTGTGTTCCTTGCTTGCTCCTCAGATGACAACAGTACGAGAGGAACAAGGGACTATGCGATACTCGCGGTAATGTACAGCTCTGGCTTACGTAGAAGCGAGGTAGCGGCACTAGAGATTCGGGACTATGTCGGATCTTTAGGCGGGAATGGAGAACCTGATAGCTACGCTTACTTATCCGTGAGGTCCGGCAAGGGAAATGCAGACCGCACTTGTCCCATAAACTCGTCCGCAAGAGACTCGCTGGATCTCTGGCTGTCTATTTTGTATCCCCGAGGATCCGATAAAGAATCCTCGGGATCACCCCTCTTTAGACCTATATCGAAGTCAGAGAAGGTAATGGAGCGCGGGATGACTGATCAAGGAGTATTATACATATTGCAGAGGAGGGCTCGAGAGGCCGGTGTGGCGGCTTTTACGCCGCACGATCTCAGGAGGACTTTTATTGGGGATCTCTTGGACCGGGGGGCGGATATATCTACCGTTCAGCAGTTGGCCGGGCACGCCAACGTACAGACAACGGCCCGCTATGACAGGAGAGGTGAGCAGGCCAAGCGGAAGGCCGCTTCTCTGCTGGATCTCCCTTAGGGTCTTGGGGTAGTAGAGGTGCGTGAAGAGTTGCAACGGTTACAATTCATGTCCTACTCGTCGTAGGGTACCAGGCTTACCACGTGATACTCAGGGAGCAGTGATCTCCCGTCCAGGTAAGAGAGCTCTATAACGAATGCAACCGCGGCGACCTCGCCGCCTGCGGACTCCACGAGCCTGCACATCGCCCTAGCGGTCCCCCCGGTGGCGAGGAGGTCGTCTACCACCAGAACCCTCTCTCCTGTATACACAGAATCCCCGTGTATCTCTAGTGAGTCCGAGCCATACTCAAGGTCATAGCTTTGGGATATGGTCTCTCTAGGGAGCTTGTTGGGCTTTCTGGCGAGCACTATACCCTTACGCTCCTTGTAGGCCAGAGCGGTGCCGAACACAAAGCCCCGGGCCTCGGCACACAGTACCTTGGAGTATGAGACGTCTTCGACTGACTCGGAGATGAGGTCAACCGTGTCGTTCATGACGCCGGCGCTCTCTATAAGCGGGGTTATGTCCTTGTAGGAAACACCTTTTGTGGGATAGTCCGGGACCTCCCTTATATACTCCTTGACCTTCTCTAGTCTGGACAACAGGCCTAGCCCCACTTCCTGACCATCTAAAGATCTACAAATTCCCTACCGGGTCCTTACCGATTTTCTCACCTTCTTGCTGAGAAAATTACTGCGAATTTCCCTCGAGAGACTCTATAGAGCCGGACATTATAAGCTCCTTCAGCCGGGAGTCTACCGACGCCAGGTAACGCGCACTCTCCATCGCTTTGGCTGTTCTCTGGGTGTCGCCGCTCCTGAGCTCCGGGTTGAGAACCTGCTTGAACATCGCAACCTCACGCTCTACGGCTGCCACTATACCCCTCAAGTGGCGGGGCTGTATACCATACCGCGACATCTCGACTGCCATCCTCGCTATCTCGAGATCCCGGGATTCCAGGCTAACCCGGTTACCGCTGCTGCCCCTCCCTATTACTCCGACCGAGACAAGCTCCTCTATAAACCCGGAGTCAGCGCCTAGGAGCTCACAAAACTCCTTCTTCGTGTAGACCCGTGACTCGTCTGAATCGTCTGATTCCTGAGACTGTATCTCCGGGTACCCTGAGGGGTCGCCCGCCCCTCCCGAACTACCCGTGTCGCCGTTATGTATTATGCCACTATCAATCCGCTGTTTTATAACCTCGAGCGGGAGGTACTCCCGCTCCTGGAGGCCGAGTATGAGCCTGAGGAGTCGGAGATCCTGGTCCGTAAAGAGCCGGTAACCCCCGCTGGTACGTTCTAGCTGCAGGAGACGCCTGCGTTCGAGGTAACGCACCTTGCTGACGGATAGGGAGGGAAAATCCTCGCGAAGCTCGGAGACGACCTCACCGATCGTGTATCTCGTGTGAGGGTCGCCAGAGTAAACACCAGCAGGGCCACCGAAGGGTGAAGGTCTCACATCCTCTGCAGCCCCGCCAGTGGCCCCCTCAGTAGCCTCTTCAGTGACTTCAGTGCGTTCGACGGCGGATCCGCCAGTGGATATATTCGGGGTTTCGTTTGAAGGCTCTGGCTCGGTAGAGGGGCTTCCGGTGGGTGGACGGACCGAAGAGGACTCGGAACCCTCGGAGCCATCAAAGTTTTTCCTCTCGGACCTATCGACCCTATCCAAAGTCTCTCACCCCCTGGTGCGCTGGTGTTTTGAGCGCTCCATAATTTTCATGGTTTCACGAGTTCCCGCTTCAAGTAAACACGAACTTGAAACGGTATTTACCGATCTGTATCTCGTCCCCGTTTCTCAGGTAGACACTATCGACGCGGACGCGGTTGACGTAGGTTCCGTTCAGGCTGCCGGCGTCCAGTATCTTGAACCCCCGCTCCTCCTGGGCTATGCGAGAGTGTTCCCGGGAGACGGTAACGTCGTCGAGGACTATGTCACTAACGTGGCCTCTGCCGATGGATATACTGTCATGCCCGACGTCGTGCATCCTGCGCCCGGCGGTCCCCTCTACCTGGTCGAGCTCTATCAGGGCGGCCGTGTCAGAGGTGTCCTCCGCACCTTCGGGATCCTCATCAAAGAACCCCGGGGAGTAGGAGACTGTGGATTGAGTGGGGTTTAGGCGAGCCCCGCACTCACCGCAGAACTTCATCCCCTCCCCGAGGTTAGCGCCGCATTCGGGGCACCTGGTCAAGGCCCCCTCCACTCTTCTCTCCCGCTTTTACCCCGGTCGCCGGGATCGTCGGTGTCTCCGACTCCGCCACCTCCGTACTCAGCAGTCTCGTCAGGAGCTCCGGGAGAATCGGAAGATCCGGGAGCTCGGGGGTCATCGAGGTCGGCATCGCCGACACCGTCAATCAGGGCCTGGGCGAGCTCGCCAGCCGAGACGGAAGACTTTCCCCGGCGGACGAGCTCGGCTCTGAGGAGGTCTATCCTACCCTGGAGAACCCGCCGCCGGTAGCTCACCTCGGCCTCTTTTATGACGAGCGACTGGAGATGGTCCTTGAGCTCTTCCTCAGAGGAGACTGTCAGGTCCGGAAAGTCCTCCCACTCAAAAGGTGATTCTGTCTCTCCCATCCTATAATTATAACCTTACCTCAACCTCAAGTACACACTAAAGCAATACGGGTAGAGCCGCCCGTACCAGGTAATCTCAGGGGTCTCAAGAGCCGGTGTCGGGGGGCGTATCTTGTATCAAGGAGCCGACGAGATCGGCGTGCTCGTCGGCCATCTTGTCGGCCACGCTTTCGGGGTTCCCGCTGTTACCGGTGTGCTCGGCGTAGACGTAGAAGAGCGGGTTGTCCGGGTCGGGAAGCATGAGCACCCACCCATCGTCCAGGTTAAGCTTTATGCCGTCTGTGAGTATCACATCCGGGTCCCCGCCGAACCTCTCGGCGAGGCCGCGCATAACCCGGCCCTTCTCGGTCCACGGACATTCTAGCTCCCGGTACACCACGCCACCGAAGGGCTCGCTGATCTCTGTTCTGAGGTGAGACAGACCACCTTGCCCGAATAGCTCCAGGGCTTTTCCTATCGTCATGAAGCAGTCCGGGGCCGGGAGGAAATCGGGGAATATGTAGCGGCCGTCACCGGTCCCAGCGAGGGTCGCCCCCTCCTCGGAGGCCTTGAGGGACACGTTGCCGAGGCCGGTACGGCTCTCGAGGAGCTCGCCGCCGCCAAGGAGGTCGGCGTACCTGCTCGTCAGGTTTAGTGGAAGGACGGCCCTTGGGGGAGCCAGGGTGTGCATGACGCAGGCAAGCATAACGCCCGGGGGTACGAGCTCGCCCCGGTCGTCTACGAACTGCAGATCCTCTCCTGTGGGGCCCACAACGCAGCCGAAGGCCGCCCCGACACTCGGGACTATACGCCCTACCCTATCCAGCCTCTCCCGGGCCTCCGGAGCCAGACAAGTGTCTTTAGTATCTTGCGTATGTTGCGTACCGTAAACACCCTGGCCGGCGTGGCCTGAGGCACCGGTGATGCCACCTGCGCCGGGCCCGGGCACCCTGGCAACGTTGGCGTTCGAGAACCCGGAGAGCACGACGGCGTTGACCCCGAGACGTGAGAAGACCCGGCTCGCCACGAGGTTCGCGACCCCTTCCGAGAAGTCCACGACTATGGTGATACCGGAGGTACCGCTGCGGTCGAGGGCACGCTCCAGACGCTCGACATACTGCTCCACTGCGCGTCCGGGGTAGATCACCTCTCCTATGTCATCCGCGTAGGCGCGGCGGTACTCTTCCCGGACGTACACCTTCTCTACCGAGCGCTGGTCGGCCTCTGTCATCGGTGTCGCGTCGGAGGAGAAGAAGAGTATCTCCACGTCATCCCGGTCGTAGCCGGAGCGGACGTGAACCCCGGCCGAGGCCTTGCCGGCGAGAACGTCGTGACGCACGACTCCCGCGTGAGCGGCGCGCAGGTCCCGGACGCTGATGCCGGTGCCGTTGATCGCGCTCACGAGCGCGCGCTTTGAGACCTGGGCCTGAAGAGAATCGTCTCTGCCGACCGTGACTATAGCACCCGGATCGAGCGTGGTGCCGAGCGAGGAGGCTAGCCGGATCACGAACTCCGGCGTGACGTCCACGTTGAACTTACCTGAGACCACCCCACCCTTGAACAGGGTACGCAGCCCCATACTCTCGTAGATCAGACTCTGCGTGACGTTTGCCCCGCTCTCGACCGTCTTGTGCGGGTACACCTTTACCTCGGGCGATACGGTTGCTCCTTCGCCGACTATTACATCGTCGCCGAGCGCGCTCCGCTCCAGTAGCCGGGCCCTGGGCTGTATGTAGGACGAGCGTCCCACGAGCGTGTCGATTAGCTCCGCGCCGTCCCCGATATACGAGCCGTCCGCGATCACGCTGCGCTCTACCGAGGCTCCGGCGGAGACGACTGTATTTGCCTCTATCACGGAGTACGGCCCGAGGTAGGCCCCCTCCTCTATCCTGGAGTTATCCCCTATAACCACCGGCCCCGAGAGGGCCTCCTCGTCCACCTGCACCCGCTGGCCCACGTAGATGCTCTCCTTCAGCCTGGTGCCGGGAGGCCGGACGCCGCCAACCTTGCCGTCGAGCACGTCGCGCTGGGCGGCGGAGTACTGCTCTAGGGTGCCGATGTCCTCCCAGTAATCCCCGGTGATGTATCCATACATCGGCCTACCGTCCTCCAGGAGCCTCGGGAAGAGATCCGCCGAGAAATCATACTCTCCCCTGTCGGGTATCTCGGCCAGCACCGAGGATTCGAGCAGGTATATACCAGTATTCACGGTGTCCGAGAATACCTGGCCCCACGCGGGCTTCTCCAGAAAGCGCGAGATGCGCCCGTCCTCCTCGGTTATCACTATGCCGAAGTCCAGCGGGTTCTCGACGCTCTTGAGGACCATCGTGGCCTCCGAGCCCCTCTCGTCGTGGAACCTGAGAAGCTCCGTAAGGTCCGAGTCTGTAAGCGCGTCGCCACTGATGACCAGGAACCTCTCATCCTCGTCTCCGAGGCTCTTGATCTCTTCCTCCGCCATCTTCACGGAGCCCGCCGTGCCGGCCGGCACGTCCTCGACGGAGTAGCGCATGTTCACGCCCCACTCGGAGCCGTCCCCGAAGTAGTCCCGGATCTCATCCGGCATAAACTGCAGGGTCACGACGATATCCTCGAAGCCGTGACGCTTGAGGAGATTTACGATGTGCTCCATGCACGGGACGCCGACTATCGGGATCATCGGCTTCGGCTGATTGCTCGTGAGCGGCCTGAGCCTCGTACCCTGCCCGCCCGCCATTATTACGGCCTTCAAGGACATACCTCCGTTGAGACTCTTGAGACTCTTACAGGGAGTGGAGAGCGTGACCTACTGCCGGGTCTACCTCCCCCGGACGGTACGTCTAGCCTCCTCCATACTCTCCCCGCCCCGAACGTCTTACCCGGACACGCGGTATCTAAATCCAGAGCCCTAGCCCCGGAACTCCTCCGTCCTACAAGAAGTTGTGGGGGTTACTGGCTGCTTTACAGGCTACTATTGTCACCCCTTGCGTCCGCTGCGGCTGCTCATCGCCTTGATCCTGATGGTACACCCAAAAAGATCGTACCGTTTGCGGAGCGAGTTCTCGATGTACCTCATGTAACCGTCCGAAAGGTCCTCCGGCCTGTTGGCAAATATTGCGAACCTCGGCGGGGCCTGTCCGGTCTGTGTGGCGTACCGGATCTTCACGCCTTTCGGCGGCGTCGTCCTAGAGACCAGCTCGTTTACGAACTCCGCCAGCTCGTGCGTGCTAATCTTAGTATTATACGATTTATATAGGCTTTGGGAGAGCTCCGGGATCCTTTCGACGCCGACTCCAGTAAGGGCGGAGACGGAGAGGAACGGGGGCTTGAGGTCGGTGAGCCGGGCGGAGAGGGTCTGCTCCACCCAGTCGAGGCGGTCGGGGTCGGCGAGGTCTCTTTTGTTCACCAGGATGCCGCAGGAGCGGCCGGCCTCGGCGATCATGCTCGCTATTCGCAGGTCTCCGTTTACGAGGCCCTCGACGGCATCCACGAGGAGCAGGGAGACGTGGGAGCGTCGGATAGCCTCTTCGGTGCGCAGGTAGGAGTAGTAGGGCAGGCCGTCGGCTTTGCGGGCGTCCCGGCCCACACCTGCGGTGTCGAGCAGCAGGTAGCGTCCGTCCTGCCCCATATCGAGCTCGCCTGCCACGGAGTCCGTGGTGGTTCCGGCCAGCTCCGAGACCACGGCCCGCTCGGAGCCCAGGAGCCGGTTGAGGAGCGTGCTCTTGCCGACGTTCGGCCTGCCGACTATCGCAATGCGCGGGATGTCTTCGGCCTCGTCCGGGGTTTCCGGCTCCGGGAGGGCGGCGACCAGCACGTCCAGTAGGTCGCCGAAGCCGAGCCCGTGGCTCGCGGAGATCGCGTACGGCTCGCCTTCGCCTAAAGAGTAGAACTCGTAGCGCGCGCTGTCGTCGGCGGGGTTGTCCAGCTTGTTCACGGCGAGCAGTACCGTGCCGCTCACCCCGCGGAGCTCGCGGGATATGGCGGCGTCGGCCTCGGTCACACCGAGCCTTGAATCTGCGAGGTGCAGGATCACGTCAGCCTCTCGGGCGGCGGCCCGGGCCTGCGTGGTGACCAGGCTGGAGAGGCTCGGGGCCCCGCCGCGGGAGCCCGGCTCTATGCCACCGGTGTCCACCAGGGTAAACTCGCGTCCGGACCACTCCGCCCGGCGGTATCCCCGGTCCCGGGTGGTGCCCGGCTCGTCGGCGACCACCGCCTGACGGCGGCCGATCACCCGGTTTATGAAGGAGCTCTTGCCGACGTTCGGCGCGCCTACCACTGCGACCACCGGCAGCCCCGGCTCCCGGGCCTCCACTATACGGCCCCGCCGCTTGGGGCCTTGGGTAGGTCATAGATATCGCTTATCAGGCTCTCGGCCGCCGCTGCGTATGATCTCCGCCCGCCTTCCCGGATGACGCGGGGCTCGCCGAGGTGTATCTCAAGGCGCTCGCCTCTTAGCCTCTGCAGGAGGTTTGGGACCGGCCCGACGTAGACCGGAAGAACCGGCGCCCCGCTGCGGGAAGCGAGCATTATGGCCCCGCTTTTCGGGGCTTCCCGGTCTGTCCTGGTCTCCCTCCTGCGGGTGCCCTCGGGGAAGATGCCCAGCGCGGCGCCGAGATCCAGATAGCGCAGAGCGGCCCGCAGCGCTGCGCGGCCTCCCCCCTGACGGTCTACCGGGAAGCTGCCTATGAGGTAGAAGAGCCCGGCGAACGGGAAGACGAACAGCTCCTTCTTTCCCATCCACTGGATCCTGCGCGGCACCGCCATGCAAACGTATACGGGATCCAGATACCGCCGGTGGTTGGAGGCGATTATCAGGGGGCCGGTGCGGGGAACGTGCTCCTCGCCGTGAACCCTGAGACCGAGCAACAGTCCGGCCACGGCGACGACCACCCTCCTGAAAAGTCCATACCTGCGGGAGATCCCGATAGAGACCTTCTGTGGAGCCTCGGGGGCACTCAAGCTCCACCAACCCCCTGATGCTCTCCCCTGTTCGACGCCCGGCCCTGGACGTCGGCGGCGAGCCCGGTTATCCGCTCTACGACCTGATCCAAAGCCAGGGAGGTGGTATCCAGGATCACGGCGTCCCGGGCAGGTTTTAGAGGCGAAGCCTCGCGCTCACTGTCCTGGCGGTCCCGGGTCTGTATCGCCCGCCGTATCCGCTCTATCTCCTCTTCACGGCCGGTCTGGGCCGCCCGGCGGCGGGCTCTCTCCTCGGCGGAGGCGGACAGGAATATCTTGAGATCCGCCTCCGGCAAGACCACCGTGCCTATGTCCCGGCCTTCTACGACCCCCCCGCCATATCTGGAGGCCCCCGACGCGGCCTGTCGCTGCACCTCGCCCAGCACCTCCCGCACCTCCGGGTGCATGGAGACGCTGGAGGCCGCGGCCGATACCTCCGGGGTCCTGAGATCCGGCTCGGGTATCCGGGCTCCGTCCGCGCTGACACCTTCTCCGTCCAGCTCCAGGCGTGCCGCGCAACCGGCGAGACCGGGCCCGTCCGTAACATCCACACCGTCCCGCAAGGCTACGAGCGCGACGGCCCGGTACAGGCCTCCGGTGTTGAGGTTCGTGGCCTCGAGCCGGGAGGCGACCTCGCGGGCGACGGAGCTCTTACCGCTCCCGGCGGGACCGTCTATGGCTATTATGAGGCTCGTGGCGTCTTCGGGTTCCGGTTTCATCCCGGGCAGTATATCCGATACCCGGACCCGGATACCGCCCCGGCGGGTCTGAGCCGGGTCCGACAAGCCTACAGCCTCCCGAGACGCTCGAAGTAGTCGGGGAATGTCTTGGTGACGCAGTCGGGGTCCAGGATCGTCACACCCTCCACCATCAGCCCCACCAGAGAGAACGCCATCGCGATACGGTGATCGCCGTAGGTCTCGATCCTTGCCGAGGAGAGCTTCTTTTTGGGTATTATGCGTAAAGAATCCTGAGTTTCCGTTGCCTCGACGCCGAGGCGGCGGAGCTCTGTGGCGACGGCGGCTATGCGGTCGGTCTCCTGATGGCGGGTGTGGGCGATTCCGGTGATGGTGGTCGGGTCGGCGGCGAACGGGGCGATGGCGGCGAGGGTGATGAAGGTGTCGGAGATATCGTTCATGTCCACCTCGACCCCCCGGAAGAGTTCGGGTCCTCGCACCTCGGTTTCCGCGTTCCTAACCTCTACCGAGCAGCCCATGCTCCTTAGGACCTCGACGAACCGGAGATCCCCCTGGGAGCAGCCCTGGCCGAGGCCGGGCACGGTGACGCGGCCCCCGGTCAGGGCTGCGGCGGCGAAGAAGTACGAGGCGGCCGAGGCGTCGGGCTCGACGTGGTAGTCCCGGGCCTCGTATACGGCGGGCCGGACGAGATACCGCCCCGGGCTTTCGGAGACCTCTACGCCGAACTGCCGCATCACGCCCGTCGTGATGCCGACGTAGGGCCGGCTGACGAGCTCACCGGAGAGGTTCAGTGTTACCGGGGCGTCCGCGGCGGGCGCGGCCATCAGGAGGCCGCTCAGGAACTGGCTACTCCTTGAGACCTCGACCGTCGTCTCACCCCCCGCGATGCCGCCCCCACGCACCAGGAGCGGGAATTGGCCCTCCTCGCCGGCGTACTCGACCGATATACCGAGCCCGCGCATGGAGTGTACGAGGTCGGCCACGGGACGCTCGCGCATGCGCCGGACCCCGTCGATCCGGTACGCCCCCCCGCCAAGGGCGAGCACCGGGGGCAGGAACCGGGCGGCCGTGCCGGCGTTGCCCACGCAAACGTCGCAGACCTCGGTATCGCCCCCGGGCACCGCGCCGCCGCCACCCCGGACCTCTACCGTCCCCTCGCGGGAGTCCGCCCGGACCCGGAACCCGAGCCTGACGAGGGCGTCCATCAGCCAGTACGAGTCCTCCGAGAAGAGGGAGTTTCGGATCACGGAGTCCCCGGCAGCGAGCGCGGCCACCACCAGGGCCCGGTTGGTGACGCTCTTCGAGCCCGGCACCGACACGTTGGCGTACACCGGCCTCCCGAGAGGCGTTATCTCCATCTCTTCCGGAAACTCTCCCCGCACCCCGGCGAGCGTAAAGTCCTCGCCCGGCACACCGGAGACGTAGCTCTCGTGCCTCTCGTATCTCCCGCCATCTCCGCTCAAGGCAGCCTCTCCAGCTCGTCCTGGTACAGGCTCCGGTACTCTCCGGCCTCCAATTCACCTACGGCAACCGGACCGACCCGGATCCGGTGCAGCCCGACGACCTCCAGGCCGACCGCCGCGCAGGCCCGGCGTATTATGCGATTACGGCCCTCGTGGATGGTCAGCCGGAAGCTGGTCGAGAGGCCGGAGGTCTCGACGTCCCGCAGCCCGGGCGGGGACATCGGGCCGTCGTCGAGGTCCGGGCCGGCGGCGAGGGCATCGAGGGCACCTTCCGGGGCGTTGCCGGAGACGGTCACGAGGTACTCCTTCTCCACCTCCCGGGAAGGGTGGGTGATGCGGTGGGCCAGCGCACCGTCGTTGGTGAACAGGAGGAGGCCCGTGGTCTCGGCGTCGAGCCTGCCGACCGGCACGAGGCCCGGTACCCGCGGCATCAGCCGGGTCACCGTGGGGCGGCTCTTGCCCGGCTCATCTTGCAGGGTCGTCAGGTAGCCGGAGGGCTTGTTGAGGGCCAGATATGCGTGCTCGACGGGTAGCTCGACCGGCTCCCCGTCCAGCTCGACCGTGTCGTCGGAGCCGGCTCCGTCGCCAATCGTCGCGACGCGGCCGTTTACCCGCACCCGGCCGGTCTGGATCATCTCCTCGGCCTTGCGTCGGGAGGGGGCCGAGCCGCTGCGCGACAGGTAGCGTTGCAGCCGCACTACCCGTCCTCGCTCTCGGAGCTTTCGGTATTTTCGGGGGTCTGTGTGGAATTCGGAGTCTCGGGGGGACCGGCTACTTTCTCGCGCACCCGGTCTAGCTCTTCGCCGTCCACCAGGCTCTCAAGAGCCGGGAAGTCATCCCGGGAGGCGGCGCCGGCGGCGACCAGGAACCGCTCCGTCACCTCTAGAGTGGCCGGGGAACCGGGCGCGGCGGTGTCCTGGCCCGACTCGGCCAGCAGGCCCCGGTCCATAAGGCTCCGCACCACGGCGTCGGAGTTTACCCCGCGCGAGGCCGAGACCGCCGCCCGCGTCAACGGCCCGAAGTACAGCACCGTGGCGAGCACCTCTGTCGCCGCCCCCGAGAGCGGGGCCGGGCGGGACTCGCCGCGCAGCCGCTCGACGGCCTCGGCGCAGGCCGGGTTGGTCGCGAGCTGGTAGCCCCCGGCGACGCGGCGGAGCACGATACCGGAATCAGCCGGCGAGTAACGCCGCTCCAGGGCCGGGATCTCGGCCTCGACCTCCTCGACAGAGAGGAGCGTCGCGGCGGCCAGGGTCCCGGCGGAGAGCGGTCGGGCGCTGGCCAAAAGGACCGCCTCGATGAGCGCCCCGGCACCCGGCGGGTGCGACGGGTGCGGCGTATGCGCATCCTGTGGACCTTGCGGACTCTGGCTCAAGCCTGCTTCTCCTGCGACTCTGGCTGCTCTCGTGGCTCTCGTTGCTCTCTCTGCTCTCTCTGCTCTCTCTGCTCTCTCCGCTGCGGCGGCTCCAGGATGAGCGGGCCCATCGGCTCTGACTGGGAGAGTCTTACGTTGCCCTCCGAGGCCAGGGAGAGCGCGGCGGCGAAGGTCACCGCGGCGCGCAGGCGGTCCATCCCCCGGGTCAGCTCCTCGAAAGAGAGCGAGCCGGAGGAGCGGGAGAGGGAGACCCGGATCACATCCGCCAGCTCCTGCAGCGTGACGGTGATGGGCCCGAGATGCCGGGTCGGGGGCTCCTTGAGGCGTGCAGAAGCCCGGCCCAGCGCCCGGGCCAGCCGCGAAGGCCGTATCTCGAGCTGTCCAGGACGAGGCGGGGCCTCGTGGGCGGAAGGGTAGTGGCCGGCGTTGTCCGCCAGTCGGCCGGAGAGTCTCTCGGCGGCGCGTTTCACCTTCAGGTAGCCCGCCAGCCGATCGGCGAGCTCCTCCGGTGAGATCTCCTCCTCGGCCTCCTCGGGGTCGGGCTCCGCCGCCGGGGCCAGCGTCCGGCTCTTGAGCAAGACCAGCGAGGTCGCCGAGTCCACGAAGTCCGTATCCCGCTCCAGCGCCCGCTGTATCGCCTCCTCCGGACCCTGAAAGTTCTGGAGCGCGCGCGGCCCGGTTTTCTCCCCCGTATCCTGTACCTCTTGTGGTTCTTGTAGCCCCCCCGCGTCGGCGGGATGGGCGGCCCGGTAGAGACCCACGAGCTCGTGCAGCGGGATCTCGAAGATCTCAAGCTCGTCGCGCAGGATCAGGGCCAGCAGCCATTCGTAGGGGCCGGAGTACACCTCGAGCTCGACAGTGAACTCCGAGAGCGCCCGTGAGGTCTGTGAGGTCTGCGAGGCGCCCCGCCCGCCGGGTACGCTACTCAACGGATCTCCTCGTGCAGCGGCAACAGAGAGGTGAGAGGCTGGTGCTCCACGCCATACTCTCGGGCCAGCGTGGGGCCAACTATCCTCCCCTCGGCAACCGCCACGCCGTGCCGCAGGGCCGGGTCCGCGTTCAGCGCATCCACCAGGCCGACGCCGGCAACCCTCTTCACGTAAGGCAGCAGCGCGTTGGATAGCGCCCGGGTAGAGGTGACGGGAACGGCGGCGGGCACGTTCTTCACGCAGTAATGGATGACCCCGGACTCGACGAAGGTCGGGTCCGCGAGCGTCGTGGGCCGGGAGGTCTCGAAACATCCGCCCTGATCCACGTCCACGTCCACTATAACGCTGCCCCACTTCATCTCCCGGACCGTCTCGCGGTCCACCAGGTGCGGGGTCCTGGAGCCCACGACCAGCACGGCGCCTATCACGAGATCGGCCCGCAGGACCGCGTCCCGGATGGAGAGCCGGCTCGCAGCCAGCGTGGTTATCCCGCCCCCCGGAAGCTCCTCCTCGAAACGCCGCAGCCTATCGAGGTCGCGGTCGAGGACGACGACCTCCGCGCCGAGGCCACTGGCAGCCCG